>DAOORG010000012.1:0-19271 GCA_035389165.1 Chitinophagales bacterium | reverse complement strand
TATTAAAAGTTGAAAAAAACGTGTACCTTTTGAGTCCCAAAACAAAAGAAGATGTCCGTTCCGATTTCAGGTTACGTTAAAGAAGGTTTCGAGAAAGTAAAAACTACTTTTGAAGAAAATTTTGCCAAAAGAAAAGAAGTAGGTGCATCCTGCTGCGTATACTATAAAGGTGAAAAAGTAGTTGATCTTTGGGGTGGCTATCGCGACAAAGCAAAAAAACAATATTGGGAAGAAGACACCATTTCTATTGTCTTTTCCAGCACCAAAGGAATATCCTCTATGGCTTTTGCCTTATTAAATTCAAAAGGGTTAGTAGATTATGATGAAAAAGTATCGACCTATTGGCCGGCTTTTGCTCATAACGGAAAGGAAAATATAACGATTCGCCAGTTGCTGGCACATCAGGCAGGTTTGTTTACGAATGACAAAAAACTGAAGTATGAAGTGCTGACAGATGAAGATGTATTGGCGGATTGCCTGGCAAAACAAAAACCATACTGGAATCCGGGCGACAAAAAAGGTTACCATGCCTGGACGATTGCCATGTATCAAAACGAAATTTGCAAAAGAGTGGATCCGCTGAAAAAATCACTGCATCGTTTTTTTAAAGATGAAATTGCAGATGCATTGAATATTGACTTTCACATTGGATTACCAAAAGAGATTCCACAACACCGCATTGCGCAACTTATTCCGTTTTTACCGCAGGAAGCGTTTACCGGAAAACAAAATACCGATCTAGGTCGTATCATGAAAGGCATTTTAAATCCGTTTTCTCATTTCTATAAATCTTTACTGAATCCACCGCATGCATTGAACCTGAATAACTTTAACAACCGCAAATATGTAGAAATTCCGAATGGTTCTGCTCATGGTTTCGGAAACGCGCGTTCGATTGCACAAACTTATAATGAGTTTGCCACTGGTGGAAAAAACCTGCATATTCGCCAGGAAACACTTACGGCGCTCGAAGCCGCTCCGATTCATCCAAAGCATGGGAAAAATGATCTTGTTTTAAACGTGGATATTCCATTTTCACTAGGCTTTGCCAAACCATCCGAATTTCAGAATTTCGGTGTCAACTACAGAAGTTACGGTTCTTTTGGTGCCGGCGGTTCCGGTGGTTTTGCAGACCCGGAAAAACAAGTTGCCTTCGGATATGTGATGAACAAAATGGGAACACATATAGCCAATGATCCGAGAGAATTTGCTTTGAGAACTGCTACATATGAGAGTATCTTAAATCTGGAGATGAATCAAAAAATCAAGAAAGAAGAGATTTCCGCTGTTTAAAGTTCGTTTCTGCTAAGTTCCAGTTGCTCGGATTGAATATTATCCAGACCAAATTCCCAGCGCTCATTTACCACATCAATAAACTTACAGCAAATAAAGGCAAAGAATGGTGCTGCTACCACATCAATCGTGTAATGCACATGCTGCCATAAAATTAGCAATGCCAGCATAGGCGTTGCAATCATCAGATAGGTTTTCCAGACTTTATTATCGGTAAAATAAAGAAACAGACACATCGCTGAAATATGTCCCGAAAAGAATAAATCCTTAGTGACCACATTTACTGAATTTAAAAAGAATGCAGTGATTGGATCTTGCAGAAAAATCATTCCACGAGGCGCTTCCAATGGCAAAATATAGATAAAGAGTGTTCTGAAAAAAAGTAATATGGCATATGCCTGCAGACCTTTTAAGAATTTTTTGGGTGTGGCCAAAAACAATACCAAGGTTATCAGCATTGAGGAATGAACAATCGAGAAAATTTGAACGGAAAAGTCTCTTGGCGTAAGTCTGCTTAATAAAGGGTCGATAATAGAAATCCCTATTCTTGTTTCCCAGATACTGAGAAATAAACAGGAAAAATGAATAACTGCAGCGAACAAAATAAATGAAAACAAAAAATGTATTTTAAAGTATTTCACTGACCAGCACGATTTCCACGCTTCTGAAATTTCCTTAAAGAACGACTTCACTGCATTCATATCGATTACTTTTCATTCTAAAAATAAAAATATCATGAAAAACAGCACAAGAAATAATATTATCATTTAAAAAAATAACCAAAAACAGTTAGATGCTTGTATTAATTTCATAAATTACTCTTTATTCTTTAAGAAGAACTTATGATTAATTTTATTCAAGACATCATCACACGCTTTGGCGGACGATATTTCGGCAGCGAGCAGGAAAAAAAGGCACAATACTACACAGCAGAAGTAATGAAAAAATACTGCGATAAAGTAGATGTGGAAGAATTTCAATCGCCGCTGGAAGCCCATTTTCAAGCATTGAAAATATTTTGTGTACTATACGTAATTGTACTAGTTCAAATAAGAATTGACATCCGAATTGCAGCAGTTTTAGGCATTTTAAATACTATACTGTTTTTGGGTCACTTTGTAACGTATCGCCATTGGCTGGATTTTTTGTTTCCGAATAAACCATCCTGGAATGTGATTGGTGATGTTGAACCTATGGAAACGGCGACTTCCACTATTATTATTGCCGGACACATGGATAGTGTTAAAGAATTTAAATGGTGGTACAGATTAAAACAAACCGGTGCTGTTTTATCCGTAATTGCAGGTATACAAATCTCCTTGTTGGGTTTGTATGCGTTATTGGCAGTATTTATTACTGCTGCATGGTTTTCGTATATCTGGTGGTTATTCTTATTGCTTACACCTGTTCTTATTGTATTTTATGATATGCACGGTAAAGAGGTAGTCGATGGTGCATCCGACAACCTGTCCGGTGTAGCTGTGGCTGTGGAAATGGCAAAAGTTTTTTCTGTTAATAAGTTAAAAAATACGCGTGTTCGTGTTATCAGCTTTGGTTCTGAAGAAGCTGCATTGCGTGGCTCTTTTGCCTATGCAAAAAAACACAAACAACAATTATTAGACGAGAAAGCGTTTTTATTTAATTTGGATTCCATGAAAGATTTGGAGCACCTGACTGTGGTTTCCTCTGAAATAAACACACTGGTTTTCTATAAGAATGAATATTTGCAATTAGTAGAAAATGCTTTTAAGGCAACGAATACTGCGTATAAAAAACTACCACTAGGTGTTGGCGCTACAGATGCATCTGCTTTTCATATTCATGGATTGCCAGCTATTGCCGTCATCGGAATGGATTCGGAACATTTAGATCCAACCTATCATACAAGATTGGATAAAATTGAATGTTTGAATCCGGAAACCATGGAAGCAATGAAACGGGTGCTGGTCAATTTTATAGAAACCTGGGATAAGAAATAGTCTACTCTTTAGCCAGCAAACCATAACCATACACGCTTTCCAGTAAATTTTCCTGCAGGTTTTCTTTGTTGAAAATGAAATTGGAAGCCATAGCGCCACTTGTATAAGCAGCTTCCATCAACATAGACGGAACAGGTAGTTTCACCCAATCACCGGCAAAAAATAAGTTCGGAATTTCCGTTTGTATCGTTGGTCGATGTTTATGCTGATTTAAATGAAAAGCCGGAAAATCATCTCTGTGCTGAAAAAATTCATGCTTGATTTGCATGCCTTTCAATTCCGGGAAATAATGGAATAATTCATCCAGCAATTGCTGTTTGATCTCTTGTTCCTCTGTTAAGTTATCCGGCAAGGAATAGGAATGTAACTCAAAAATTCCACCCTTATTTTTTGAACTCCAGGCGGTGGATTCTTTTTCCATTTTATGGTAAAACGTCACACTATCCAGGCATTTCAATCTGTCGGTAAAAATGAAAAAAGGTAACTCCTTATTGGTTTCAAAACGATCTGTCCATAATCTCAACACAGCATATCTGTCGGTACACTTTATAGCGTTTATATTATTTTGCAGCAACGAATATTTTTCCAATCCTTTTGAGTTTTGTATCAGCGGTTTCAGGTGTTTTACATCCAGGCTTAAAATGCAATAATCAAAAATGTCATTATTAACGATGAATTTTTCATTGACAAATTCAATGGAATCAATGGCTGTGTTTCGTTGAATTTTGCCACCTTGTTGTGTAATGAAACGCTCTGTTGGATTTAAAAACGTGTGTTCAAAATCATCGTTCAGTACATCGTAAATCAAGCCATCATCATTACTTAAAAAATAAAAATGGAATCCTTTAATCAATTCCGCCAGACTCATCTTATGTGGTTCTGCAAAAAAAGCACGTGCAAAACTGTTAAACACCAATCGCATATGTGTAGGCATTGCGGTTTGTTTTGCAAACTGTTCAAAACTCACACCATCATATTTTTCAAACGTTTTCACAGGATGATAACGCAGCAATTTCAAAAAAGACATCGACATCGGATTGATAAAAGTCCAGAAATTCAAGACGCCTTTTTTACGTAAATCAAGAATATTCAACCCAGGCGTGTTGTCTATACCTGCAAAACCTTGTTGTTTGCCGTTCTGATAAAAGATGATATAATCGTCAATTGGAATTAAATGTTTGTACACATCTATTTTCTTCATGAAATTGCGCAGGTTGTAATACTGTCTGAAAAATGCATGAAAACCGTGTTCTACCTGCAAGGTCTCGCCTTTGCTTTCAAATTTCCAGGAACCGACTTTTCCACCCAGATATTCGTTTTTTTCAAACAAAGTCACATCAAAACCACGCTCTGCTAAATTTGCCGCTGCACTCAAGCCTGCAATGCCTCCACCAACGATAGCCACTTTTTTTTGTGTAATGATTTGCTTTGGCAATGTAGTATCCACCGTATTAATGGCGACTTTATAGTCTTTAAGTTTGGATTTTATTTTTTTTCGTAACCAGTTTTTCATTGTTATAATCATTTAAATAGATGCTGAAACAATCCCGAACTTTCGGGACAGTATGACGGAAGGCGCATTATCGTCATTCCGAACTTGTTTCGGAATCTATTGTTTTCCGCTTCCACAATTTCATAAATTCAAATGTCACTTCATCCGATTTTATAAGCAAATCGCTTTTGCCGGTTTCTTTTTTGATGCGTTTATTATTTTCCAAAAAGGCGATGTCTTCTTGCACTATATTGATAGACTTGTTCAGCATAAATTGCTTCGCCAGCGGCAATGGCAGAAAACCCAGAATATTCTTCCATAAGGTAATCTGACACATGCAGACCTTGTTTTCATCTACCTGATAAAAATGCTCGTAGATGACCATGTGTCTCTTTTTAAAACGAATATCCAGCTTGGAAATATTTGGAAACCAAAAACCGAAATGCGTTTCTACTTTTTTATTATTGCCAAAATAAATGCGTTCAAAAATACTTCTGTCATTTTCCCGGAAATACTTTCCTGTTAAGGAGTTTTCATCCACCTGCACGTTAAATTCCATGCGTTCGTCTTTCAGTGCGCCCATCATACCTTTGATAGAATTGCGGTGCACGTGATTAATATGATACGCATCAAACAAACTTTCTGCTACCAGTTGTAAATCCGCATCTATAAAATGATAATTGTATACGATAGGATATGTATCCATTTCGTGCATCGGTGGAATCAATGATGTATCCGCTTTTTCTTCCTCACCTATCCAAACCCACACACATTTGTGTTTCACTTCAACCACATATTTTTTCACTTTCGCAGAAGCCGGAATTCGTTCATCATTAGGCAGAGATGGAATCAACACGCATTTTCCTTCGCAACTGTATTCCCAACCGTGATAGCCGCATTTAATGTTTTCGCCTTGCACATAACCCAAAGAAAGATTGACATTGCGGTGGCAACATCTGTCTTCCATTACGCCTACTTTCCCGGAAGCCGTTTTAAATACTACAATTTCCTCACCACAGATTTTCTTCTTAAGCGGATTCTGATGATTTAATTCTTCCAGCAGGCAGGCCAGATACCATTGATTCTTGATATACATACGTAGTTATGCCGTTTAACAATATTGAAGCATAATTGTTTAAAACTACAACAACAAATTCAGGATGGCAAAGAATAAAAATTGTATCGCCAGCACGATAATGGCAATACGGTTTTGAATTGCTCCATTCACTCTTCTGAAAAACAAAAACAACAGGAAAGAAATCAGATACCATGCAACATAATTCTGAAATGGAATAACATTGTTTTGCCATTGCCAAAAGTCGAGTTTTATAGCAACAGGTTCTATAAAAACGTCTAATAATGTCATTACTGCAGCAGCAATACCAGCGAATAAAAAAATATTTTTTGTTTTATTAAAAACAGCTGAAATGATATATACCAGCAAAAACCAGTTGACACCAATCAACACGGGCACTTCTGTTAATTGAAACCCTAATGTAGTTCCATACCAATAATTTCCGAAAATCCATCCTGTTTTTACGCCAATAACTTCTACAAAAAAACCAAAAAGCAATACCATTAAACCCGACAGAATAAATTTTTTGCTCCAACTCGGATGAAATAGTAAGGTAAACCCTATGGTAACAATTAAATTTAACGGAGTGAGTTGCAAAAACAACAGCTGTTGATTGGAATTGGTGAATGCTATACCACAAATACCGACAATGTAAATGATTATCAGGTTAAAGCTATGTATGTAAAACCACTTATTACGCATGTATCAAATCATCTACAATTTTTGCCGACAAAACACTTAATGGAATGCCACCGCCAGGATGGACGCTTCCGCCGCAAAAATACACACCTTTTATGTTATTACTGAAATTAGCATGCCTCAAAAATGCAGAAAATTTATTGTTCGAACTGTTTCCGTATAATGAACCTTGCCAGGATAAATTTCTGGATTCGATGATCCGTGGCTCTAAAACCTCTTCTACTCCAATCAACGATTCAATATCTTCACCTAAAGTTTTGCTTAATTTAGCCAGAATATTTTTACGCGCTTCAACAATCAAAGCATCCCAGTCTTGTCCGGTGTGCGGCGGCGTGTTAATCATCACAAACCAGTTTTCACAACCTTCCGGTGCATCTGCTTTTGCATATTTAGAGGAAATGTTGATATATACCGTTAAGTCATCATTTAATGTTTTTCTTTTAAAAGATGCATCAAATTCATCTTTATAATTTTTACAAAAGAAAATATTGTGCAAACCTAATTCAGGGAATTCCTTTTTAATGCCGAGGTAAAATACCATAGCCGACAAGGCTCTCGGTTGATTTAAGGTTTTTTCAGGATGTTTCTGATTTGGCATTAATTTACGATACGTATAAGCAACATCCATATTGCTGATCACCAAATCCAAAGGCATATATTCTATTTGACCAATATTGATATGTTTGTTATCAATTCGCTCAACAGCAGTATATTTTACGCCAATAGCTTTATTTTTCTCAACAACAATCTCTTCTACTTTAGTATTGAAATGGAAATGAACGCCTAAATCAACTGCCAGATTATAGCAAGAACGTGAAATCGCTACCATGCCTTCATCCGGAAAGAATGCTCCTATATGATGCTCCAGATGCGGAATAATATTTAAGGTGCCTGGTGCTTCATAAGGATTTGAGCCATTATAGGTAGCAAAACGATCGAAGTACTGAATGGCTTTTTCGTTCTTCAGTTTTTTAGTGTTCGTATCGTGCATCGTATTAAACAAATCCAGCGCACCTAAGTTGGAGCTGAGTTTCAATAAGTCAAATGCTGTAATGTTTTGAAAGGTATGAATGGAACGATGCAAAAACGTATCGGCTGTAATCTCAAATATTTTTTTGCTTTTGTCCAGATGTTCCAAAACCGTTTCTTTCTTAATGCCGAGTTTATCCTGCATTTCCTGTGCAGATTGTTGCACATCGGCATGGGTTTTAAATCTGGTGCCATCGCTGTAAAAATAATGAGTGATGGTATCCAGTTTACGGTAAGGACAATAATCTGAGAATTTCTTTCCTGCCAGTGCAAACAAATCTTCAAAATATTCGGGCATGGTAAACAAGCTCGGACCGGCATCAAAACGATAATCGCCTACCTGGATTTCACAAAGTTTGCCGCCCGGATAACTGTTAGCTTCAAACACATGTACTTCGTAGCCGCGCACGGCCATGCGTATGGCACTTGCCAGGCCTGCAATACCCGAACCTATAATTCCTGCTTTTTTCATATGGTGCTAATCTCGACAATAAACAAGACCTTTTAACGTAAAACTTTCGTTAAAAAACATTGTTGTACAAATTAAACGATTCAAATTATCTTCATTAAACAAGAGATAATTTAAATAGTTTAACCAAATTATATCCTTTTTTTCTGCTAAATTTAAAGCTCTAAAACAATTATATGTCACAAATCAGAGGAACGAACGTTTTGGTCACCGGTGGTGCCAACGGAATTGGAAAATTAATGGGTTTAAAATGCCTGCAGGAAGGCGCGGCCAATCTCATCATCTGGGATATCAATGAAGATAACCTGCAAAAAACAGCCAGAGAATTTTCTTCCAAAGGCTATAAAAACGTACATACGTTTGTGGTGGATGTTTCCAATACGGATGATATAGAGAAATCGGCAACTGAAGTATTGCTGGAAATCGGCAATATTGATATCCTTTTCAATAACGCAGGAATTGTAGCAGGTAAAAAATCTTTTTGGGAACACACCGCAAAAGACATTGATAAAACACTGAGTATTAATGTGAGCGGCGTGATGAATGTAACCCGTGTTTTTATTCAGGATATGATTAAGCAGCGCAAAGGGCATATCATCAATATTGCCTCTGCTTCCGGATTGATTCCATTGCCGAAAGGTTCTGTGTATGCATCCAGTAAATGGGCAGTTTTAGGCTGGAGCGAAAGTTTGCGTATGGAATTTGAACTGGAAGGAAAAGATTTACATGTTACAACGGTTTGTCCAAGTTTTATAGATACCGGCATGTTCAAAGGCGTGAAAGCACCTATATTATTCCCTTTATTGCAACCCGAAGATGTCACCAACAAGATTATCAAAGCCGTTAAAAATAACGACGCCATGTTGTTAATGCCGGAAAATGTAAATATTGTTCCGTTTCTGAAAGGAGTTTTCCCGGCAAAAATATTTGATAAAGTGGCCGGTTTCTTAGGTGTTTATTCTTCGATGAACAGTTTTGAAGGCAGACCACAGGAAGAAAGAGTGCCTGAGAAGAAAGCAAAGGTGAAATAGATATACCATTTTTTAATTCTACAACTTTACAATTGAGACAGATGGCTACCAAGACAAAAACAATCTCCAATATAAAATTAGTCATTGACAAGCAACGTGATTTTTTTGATAGCAATTCGACACGTGATATTGATTTCAGAATTGAACAATTAAAGAAATTTAAAAAGGCAATTCAAGACAATGAAGAAAATATCTATGCTGCATTAAATGCGGATTTTAAAAAATCGAAATTCGAAAGTTTCGCGACCGAAATTGGTGTGCTGTATGAGGAAATCAGCTGCATGCTGAAAAATGTAAAAAAATGGGCCACTCCGGAACTGGTGAAAGACACCA
The DNA here is from genome assembly GCA_035389165.1 of Chitinophagales bacterium. GTDB lineage: Bacteria > Bacteroidota > Bacteroidia > Chitinophagales > JADIYW01 > JADJSS01. The sequence goes on along the minus strand of DAOORG010000012.1, from coordinate 9,871 downwards.
TCGCCAATTTCCCTTCTAAAAATTATATCTACCACGATCCATATGGCGTTACATTGATTATTGGTGCCTGGAACTATCCGTTGCAATTAACCTTAGCGCCTGTTATTGGTGCAATTGCTGCCGGAAATACTTGTATTATCAAGCCTCCACGCGCAGCCATCCATACGTATCACGTGATTGAAAAAATTATCAGCGAAACGTTTAATGAAAATTATTTGGCTGTTTTAGATGAACATTCTGACAACAACGAAATGTTGTCGTATCGATACGATTATATCTTTTTCACCGGTGGCGTGGAAATTGGTAAAACGATCGCACGTGCCGCAGCAGAATTTCTAACACCAACCACTTTAGAATTAGGCGGCAAGAGTCCGTGTATCGTAGACAAACTATCCGACGTGGAAACGGCTGCAAAACGTATAGCATGGGGCAAGTTTTTAAATGGCGGACAAACCTGCGTGGCACCGGATTATTTATTGCTGCACGATGCGGTGAAAGAGAAATTCTACAAAGCATTTGCCAAGAGTGTGAAAGAATTTTATGGCAACAATCCGCAAGACAGTGCCGACTATCCGCGCATCATCAACGACCGACATTTCAATCGTCTGGCGGCGTTAATTAAAGATGGCGACATCATTGTTGGCGGACAAACTGACGCCGACACAAGATATATTGCACCTACTTTAATAGAAATCGATTCTTTAGATCATCCTTTGATGAGTGACGAAATCTTTGGTCCGATTTTACCGGTGTTGACGATTCAATCTATTGATGAAGCCATCAGCATAGTGAAACAATTTGAGAAACCATTGGCGTTTTATATCTTCTCCAACAATTATGCTAATCAACAAAAATGTCTTAACACTGTTCAGTTTGGCGGTGGTTGCGTAAATGATACCGTTTCGCATTTCATCAACGACGGCCTGCCATTTGGTGGCGTAGGAAATAGTGGTGTTGGTGCATATCACGGGAAATTCAGCTTTGATACGTTCACGCACAAAAAAGGTGTTTGCCATAAAGTAACCTGGCCGGATGTGCCGTTGCGCTATCCACCGTATAATGGAAAACTGATGCTGGTGAAACAGGTGATGAAATAAGTGAGTCGTGAGCTAAATGTCGTGAGTTGTAAGTTTTCTTGCTGTTAATACGAAATATAACCAAATGCATAAGGTGCAATGTTGATGGTATTCTCTGCAAAATTTTCTTCTCTGTATCGAACAGGTTTTACTTTATCAGGATATTTCTTTTCATAAGCAGTTTTGCCTGCTGTGGCATATGGAAAATCTGCTTCTATGGACGTTAGCTGAAAACCACTAGATGACTTTGCATTTATAGTCAATTGCATTTTTTTTCCGGAACGGTTTACAAAATGCAAGTACGTTTTATTGTCTTTCTTATTCACAAACGCATTGCAGATAAAATTTTTCGCAGTCTGATTGTCTTTACTGCTGATGGTTGTTGCTCCTTTGTAGGTATCCTTTGTTAAGGTAGTTGCTAAGAATTTAAAAGCAAAGTATTGAACTGTCGCGTTGTTTCCACCTACAGATAGCAAAGGCTTTTGTTTGCCTTTGTAAATATTTATCAATCCATCCATCGCATGCAGGTTGGACAGCTCTATGTAGTTATTGTATTTAGTATTCAGGTCTATCATGTTCAGGAAATTCTCTGAAACATAAGCCGCCTGCGTAAAAGTATTATCCAGGTATTCGCCGTTGGAAATATTCCATTCTGTCAGCCATAACTTTCTTTCTTTGCCGAAAATCGGAATGAAATCAGCACCGGCATTATATAGTTTATTGGTCTTAAACGGCGCCATTGATTCCAGGTTTCTGGAAAATACATTATCAAAATACGGATCTTTGTCGCAGTCGGAACAGCTTGCATAAAAATGCCATACATAAGCATCATAAAAATTCACTTTACTCAATTCCTGATTCCAGGTTCGCATAAATTTGCTTCGGACGTTCATATCATTCATGGCAACCGCGTCTCCTCCAATCACGGCTATTTTCAAATCAGGATATTTATTTCTGATGGCTAACGCTGTTGTTGAAATTCTATCTATGTACGTTTGCGCATCGGGAAATTGTTTACGATAAGACATTAAGCAATATTCATTTCCAAGCTCTACGCCTAAAATCGGAATATTATTTTTCTTTAATTCGTCAATAACAAACAATACTTCTTCTGTTGTACCGGTCAATAAATTAGCACAGAAAACCGCGCTTGTATTTACTTCTTTACACAAACGGATAAAATTGTACAGGATATTTTCACTGCGTTTGGATTGCAGTGCATACAAGCCGCCTAAACTCGGAAGTAATTCTTTCGCTTTGTATCCATACACCGGTAAATCAGGATGATACCAGTTAGCCACCGTACCACCGGGAAATCTCAATGAAACCGGATGCATGGCTCTTAACAACTGAACAAAACCGGAATCCTTATCTAATTCTCTGGCAAATGCAAAACCAATATTTACACCAAAAATATTTGGATTAACAGGTGCTATTTTTGTTAAATCCGGAGTTATAGTAAGGCTTGTTGTTGCTTCAGATTGTTGCAGTATATTTTTCTCTTTTTTCTTTTCACCGGATAAACACACCCTTAGCATCAACACAGCAATGATGCAGATTATAATTATTTTATGACTTTTTTTCAAGGGATGGTTTATTTTTTACTTCGAACTTCTTTCCAGTAAAATTTCTCTTTTACTCTGTAATATTCCACAATGATGAGTGGCACCATTATTCCCAAAAAGGAATAAAAGATATTACCATTAAACAAAGACTGTATAAATACAGTTCCGCAGCCTAAAATACCGGCATTGAATATCAAATCTCTTTTATAATGCTTAATGGTATACCACACATAAATCGGATAGAGGAAAATTGAATAAATAAATATAAGTCCAACAATACCTTGCGACAACAAGCCACCAACAATGCCAATATCACCTAAAATTACTAAGCCAATATTTGCCTCAATGATTTCTTTTTTGGGACAACCCACACCGAAGAAGATATAAGATGGATGCTTCATCAGGTAATCATATACTGCAGCCATTTCTGTCCAGCGCAAATCGGCAGAACCTTCACCTGTTTTTTGACCCATGAAAAACTTCAGGAACATCCAATACATATCGGCTGTAAATTCGACAATTTTGGGATCAATAAGATAGGCGATTAGTAAGACGATACAAACCAACACGAAAATCACAAATAGCTTTTTCAAAATATCATGCCATTTCAAAATAAAAAACATGAATAAAAACATTGGAACGACTTCTGACACCAGCTCGGTTCTTCCTTTGTCAACAAATACCTGATAGGCCATAAGAATCATCCATAAAAACAAACTTTTTATGTTGTTTTTCATCATGTAATCCAGGAAATAATAAATCATACCAAACACCAGAACAGAACTGGAGAACCTGTATATATAGCCACCTTTTGACGGATTAAAACCCACTAAACCATCTCCTAAAGAGCTCATAAAAATAGCTGGTGGTATGGTTAACGATACAAACGTATACAAGGCAAAACAAAACCAGCACAATAATAAATTGGCATACACAAATTGTTTCAGTGTAATTTTTTCTGAACGAATTGCGTAGTAAATCAGACTGCACATCACCACATAAAATCTCGATGAAAGATTAAACAATGCTTTCAGGATTTTGACATCAAAAATCATATGAACGGTGATGGCATTGTACAATGGCAAAATAAGCGACAGGAATATGATTAAATCTATCGGATTTAATTCTTTAAGCTGAAATATCTTATAATAATAATAAATACCTGCAGAAAGAAGAATAAATGGCAATGCCATAACGACAATAATACCAACAATTTTGCTTGCAGAATTAAATTGCAATAGAATATTACTGGTAAAAAAAAGGCTAAAAAAAAAGAGGCCAATAACTTTGGCTTCAAAAAATGGCTGGTCTCTTGTATATAATGGTTTATAAACGAAATTCATCAGTGTTGCTTGATCAGTAATGAAGGTTCAAAATTACCTGTTTTTTCTTCAAGATAGCCATACTTAGCTGGATTTTTAAGTATATCAAACAGAACGGTGTCTTTCTGAACACTATTTAACATTTTCAATGTTGGTGTTTTATAAATTATATCAAATTTATTCGATAACAGAAACTTGCTCAATAAAAGTGTATCTCTGTCTCTCAGAAAAACATGGTTATTATTTACAAAATTTGCGGGCAATAAGTTGGTCAAACCGCCTTCCACATCAAAAACATGAATCGTATCTTTTTGTGTGAAATTATTTTTTATATACTGAACAGACTTTAGATTGCTTAGCGTTTCATCATTTCTGAATAAATCAAAGTATTTAAAATCTTCTGATGATGGCATAACAAAAAACCATACTACTGCAATTACAGCAATTTTTTGTACTGATTTATGGATTTCAACGGTTATGGAAGAAATAGCCAACGCAATTACCAACAGCATAAAAGGAACCTGTAACAAGATATAATGCGCACGCGGATATGCATAGATACAAACAATAAAAGATGGTGCTGCCAAAATAAACAATACGAACAATGTAAACGGATTGCCATTTACCAGCTCAAAAAATTTCTTTCGCTTATCTTTAATAGTTTTTGTTTGCGAGAAATAAATGGCAAATAACATTCCTGAAACCATTAAGCACAACCAATGAATATTTTTAGTAAAAATGGGTGCAAAAAAACTGAAAATAACTTTTCCTGTTTGAATACTGTAGTTAGAAATATTTGAGAGAAAATGTTTTTTTATAATTTCCGGATTAGATTGTATGATGCCCTTCAGCGACGTGTGATTGTCAAAATTTTGTCTGAGAATATCAGCATAATCCAGCCAGAATGGTGTGTTTGTGTGATGCCATTGACTGTAATTCATGGCAAAATGCTGTAAAAACACGCCGATACTTCTTGCAGAATCACCATTATTGAAGGGTGTTTTAAAAAAGACATAGGTAAAAACTGAAATGCCGGTCAATAAAACTACCAATGCTATGTCATATTTACCCAAACTCTTTATTTTGGCAAAAAAGAAAATATACGTTAAAATCCAACATATTAAAAAGGTCAGAAAAAGTTCAGGTCGGGCAAATGCACATACCAATAATGCCAAGCTATAGATGACTAATTTTGAAACGCTGGATTGGAAATATTTCGCAATAATTATACCGGTGATGATTACAATTATACAATAATGCGAAACGCGAGGCCACAATGGCATATTGATAAAACTTGAAAGAAAAAACACAGCAAATACAAAAGCCAGAATCCGTTGAACGCCACTAGCCTGCAGCAACAGAAAAAACGCAATGGAAATGAGTATCGTAGTTAACTTGAAATTGAAATAATACAATTCCACTCTTTCAGAAATAAAATAAGATAATAATTTATACCATAGAGAATAAGACGGACCCCAATCTTTAGGAATATGATCAAACATGGAAAGACCTCTGCTCAGATACAACGATTCATCCCAGAACAAAACATCCATAAATTGTTCGAGACCTTTGGTTGCATTTATACCGCAAATTATAATAAACAGTATACCTGCAAAGGTAAACGTGTTCCAGCGTAAATAATTTTTTTCTTTAGCCTGTGTAATTCTTTGCCAAGCGCGTCTCATTACTACAAAAATAGACATTTAAAAGTTAAAAAAAATTGTAATTGTTCTTATAATTTAGATAACTTAACAACTTTTTTAACATACTATCCGGGAAATGCACAAGAATAATTTTGATTTTTTACGCCTGTTGTTTGCTGCCTTAGTGGTGGTGCATCATTGCTATCCCATTTCCGGCATTTCCGAGCAAGACCCATTGTATTATTTTTCTAACGGAACGCTTTCCTATTCCTACATTGGCGTTCGAGGCTTTTTTATCATTAGCGGTTATCTGATTTTTCAAAGTCTGATGCGCAGCGAAGGCATTACGGATTATTTGGTTAAACGTCTATTGAGAATTTATCCGGCGCTTATTATTGTTTTAATCTTTACCGTTGTTGTCTGTGCTTTTGTGTATGATGGTACCATTATCAATTATATAAAAAGCAAAAGCACCTGGACGTATATTCCGGTCAACAGCTCTTTAATAAAACTACAACATACCATAAACGGTGTGTTTGAATCCAATCCTTTGAAAAAAGGTGTGAACGGGTCACTCTGGACAATCGGCTATGAATTTTCTATGTATCTGTTTATTATTCCACTGTTGTTTCTAAAGAAGCAAAAACAAAAAATACAAGTACTTTTTTTAGCTACTATTGTTGCTGTGTTTTTTGTTGGAAGAATTGTATTGGGAAACTATCCGAATAATTTACATATCGGTGTTTTGTCGCTAAATACCTGGTGGCATTTTGCTTTATTATTTATGACAGGTGCTGTTTTATCTGTGCTAAAGATTGAATCCTACCGCTATAGAATTCCGGTCTTGTTGGTATCGACCATTTTATTTTTTGTATTTATGAGGGCATCTTTCTTTGAATTATTGCAGTATGTATTATTTCCACCTATCGTAATCATTGCAGGTGCAGGTGCCATTAAAGGCATTTCTTCTATTGGAGAAAAATTGGGTGATGTTTCTTACGGAACCTATATATATAGCTTTCCGCTGCAACAATTATTGATGTATTATTTTCAACTTAACACAATAGAGTTGATATTGATTTCAGTGCCGCTTTCCATTTTCTTTGGCTGGATTTCCTGGCATCTGATTGAAAAACATGCTTTAGGTAAAAAGAAAGCCATCTATCAGAAATTAAAAAACTGGAAAAAGTTTTCTGCTTAATAAACTTTAATGCTTAATAAATTTTCTTGAAACTGCACCTGCAGAAGTTTTAAATGTAATGATGTATTGAGCAGCCGGTAAATCTTGTATCTGCAAAGCATCCTGATGTAATCCAGCTGACTGTGGACCAAAATCAACCGTTCTGATTTCATTTCCAGTAATATCGTAAACAACGACCGTTAATGTTTCCGGAATTTTCATAAAATATTGAAAGCGCAGATAATTTTCCGTGGGATTTGGATAAATACTCAATAATTCTACCTGATTTTGTTGAGTTTTGACACCAACGGTAATTCCATTGTTTCTAGGTGCATATGGCACTAGTGCAGGATATGTCTTTGCTGTATACGTCGGACCGGCATAGAGCTTAAGATGATTTTCATTTACTTTTGTACACCAGGTTCCTAACAAAGTAAGTGTCGGACTTAATAGGCCGCTTAAATCTGTTTGCCAATAATCAGCACAAGCAGAGGTTGGCGTTATATCCAACACAAAATATCCATTTGAATTTGGGTTAACATATTTTAAGTTGGGATTATTCGTATACATATAAGTCTGCATTCCTCCAAATAAACCACCGTTGACAACATTGTCTCCAACAAACTCTACTCCTACTGAACCCTCACCAGTAGTTGGATTGTAAGGAGTCTGTCCGCCTGGTATATCAAATGCCATTGCAACGTGAATATCACCACTGATAACCACCATGTTTTTAATATTATACTGATTTAAAGTATCTAGAATTTTTTTTCTCTCCAAAGGATAGATGTCCCAACCTGCTGCACTATGCCAAGGAAAGGAGATTCCCAAAATAGTTTGTTTATAGACAAATGATGAAAATACCACCTGACTTGCAAAAATTTTCCAGGTAGAAGAGGTAGTTTTTAGTTGGTTAGTAATTAAGTCTAACTGAGTATTTCCAAACATTGGTTTATCGGGTGTATCAAAGCTAAGATTGTCAATATTTGTAATCAAATCAAGTCCTTGCTGTGGTGTATTGACATCAATTTTTCCGGTTCTGTTATCTGCATAATAGATGTCTGCTAGATTACCAATCTTCTGAGTCCAGTTAATCACATTTGTTCGGGAAGCATCTTCTCTCATTGGAATCCATTCTTTGTACACTCTGATAGCCGTCTCTTTTCTGGCAGCCCAGGTTCCTTGCGTTGCAGGATAGTGATAAGCAGATGTGTCTGCAAATGCATCGTTAGCAAATTCATGGTCATCCCAAATCACTACCATTGGAAACTGCTGGTGCAACTCACGTAAGGATGGATCTAAGCGATACCAGGCATAGCGCTGTCTGTAACTCACCAAATCATAGGCGTCATATTCAGGAAATGTTCTACGTTTTAACGTGTCAATTGCATTAGGGCCTCTTCTTACACCATCTTCGTAGATATAATCACCCAAATGAATTACAAAATCAACATCGTTTCTTTTTCTGATAGCATCGTAAGCATTAAAATAGCCAAAAGAATAATTAGAACAATTGGCTACTGCAATTCTGTAGTTCGCCACGTTGCCAACCGGAGTTGTTTTTGTTCTTCCGCGCTGAGAATATCGACCTAATGCTTCAAATTCATAGTAATAATAAGTATCCGGCTGCAAACCGGTAACATCCACTTTAACGGTATAATCTCTGGAAGCATCTGTTGTAAAAACACCTTGTGCAACAATATTTTGCATCATTGTATCTCTGGCCACCCGCCATTTCACCTGCAAAGATGCAGTGTCGGTAGTGACTCTGGTCCAGATGATTACCCTGTCAGTCAAAGGATCACCGGAAGCTACACCATGATAAAATGGCTGAATGGTAGAATCCAGTACAGAGCGATCGTTTGGATAATCTGTAGCCTTCAAATTACCTGAAAAGAGGCATGAAATTGATATAAAACAAACTATGTGGTAAAATAGTCTCATAAAGAAAAAGTATTTAACAAATATAAGCTATTTTTTTGCTGTACTTCATTCAAAAAACACAGATTGAGGTGTTAAAGTTCTTAAAGATTTATTTTTAACACTGTTTAAACAATATCAAACACCGTTTATATGCTTTTTTTTAGGATTTTATAGAATTGCTCTGCAGAAAATTCCCAGTTAAACTTTACGGCTCTTTCCAAGCCTTTCTCCATTAAATCCTGACGCAATGAAGCGTTTGATGACAACTTTTCCATAGCTTCTTTTATGTCACTAACCGATTCAGGATTAACTAAAATTGCGGCATCACCTGCAATTTCTTTACAAGATGTAGCATTAGATGTAATGACCGGAATTCCGCAGGCCATCGCTTCTGCAATGGGCAAGCCAAATCCTTCATGCAGTGAAACAAAAACCAAACCGAGTGCTTGCTGGTAAAAATCCACCAGTTGCTCTTCAGAAATATTGGTGTTTATTATCTCAACTCCTTTAATCGGTTCTTTCAATTCATAGGGTTTTACAATAGCAACCAAACGAGGTCGTGTTTGTTCATCCAGTTGTTGATAGGCTTCCAGCAAGCGCTCAAAATTTTTTTTCTTTTGATAGGAAATAACCGTGAAAAAATAAGGTGCAACGTTGTTTTTCTTTGCTGCCGGTTTAAATTTATCATGATCTACGCCATTCCAAACAGCCGTAATTTTAGCAGCAGGAAAGCCAACCGAATTTACGAGTTCGCTTTTTGTGTAGTTGCTCACTGTCATGACATGCGTAATATGTGCTTGCATCAGCCGCCATTTTAGTCGTTCTTTCCATCTTTTCAATTGTCCTGAAACTTGTTGTCGTGCTGAGAAATAAAACGTATCCAAAGGCAGTGTAAACATGGCCATTCCATGAACCGTGAGCACCAGTGGTTTTTTTGTTTTCCGAAATACTAAAGGCGGTGCAATGCCTCCACCGCAACGTGGATCCCAATAAATATCTGTATGCTCAACCGGAAGTTCTTGCAAAGTTTTGAAGGTGACGAACTCAATATTGTATTTTTCCTGAAGTATACGCATAATATTCCAGGCACAATGTTTCATGCTGTAGGGTGTATTTTCAGGCAAATAAACGGCTACTTTCATTATTTAATTCTTTAACACAT
>DAOORG010000011.1:0-19458 GCA_035389165.1 Chitinophagales bacterium | reverse complement strand
ACTATGGATTTGGAAATGATACAGATGTAATTTATGCAACAGCTAAAGCGTATGTAGATGCGTTGAATAAGTTGTAATTTATGCAATTATTTACCCAACAGGAACTCCTTATTTAAATATTTTATTTGAGCCACTCTAGTCCTCAATAATTCTTATATTTGTCGTTTCAAGTGAACTAAATGCATCAGGAAGAAGATTGGTCAAATATAATTAGCAGTCGTTCCGTATTTTCTCTACATTCATTTAAAGACGTCTGGCACTATCGTGATTTATTGTGGATGTTTGTTAAGAGAGATATTGTAACAAACTACAAGCAAACCGTATTAGGACCTTTATGGTTCTTTATACAACCGGCGCTGACGACTATAATGTTTGTGTTTATTCAGAGAGCCGCTAAAATTGAAACAAACGGTATTCATCCGGTATTATTTTATCTAATTGGTATCACGGCATGGAATTATTTTGCAGAATGTTTAACAAAAACGTCCACTACATTTAAAGATAATGCCTTTATTTTTGGCAAAGTCTACTTTCCAAGATTAATATTGCCGCTTTCAATTGTTGTTTCCAGTTTATTAAAATTCTTTATTCAAATTTTTCTATTTCTTATTATCACCTTCATTTTTATCCTTTCAGGCAAGACAACTGTTGACATACAACTCACTATTTTGTTATTTCCATTTTTAATTATCGTGATGGCTGGTCTAGGACTTGGAAGTGGCCTGATAATTACATCATTAACAACCAAATACAGAGATTTGGCACTTTTAGTTCAGTTTGGCATACAATTACTGATGTACGGCACCTTAATGCTTCCAAAATCCGGCACCACTGGTTTGTTGTACAACTTATTGAAATACAACCCAATGGTTCCAATTATTGACACATTACGGCAAGCTCTTTTTAACACAGAAGCACCAGATTTCATGTTGTTAGCTTATAGTTTCTTCGTAATGATTTTTTTATTATTGATTGGTTTTTATATTTTTAGTAAAACGGAAAAAAACTTTACCGATACCGTCTAAATTATGTCAGATACTATAATAAAAGTTGAAAACTTAAGTAAGCAATACCGATTGGGACAAATCGGAACGGGATCGCTTAGCCATGATTTGAATAGATGGTGGTCTCAAATTCGTGGAAAAGACGATCCATATTTAAAAATTGGTGAACTAAACGATAGAACCCTTAAAGGTAAAAGTGATTATGTTTGGGCATTAAAAGATATTAATTTTGAAATTAAAAGAGGTGAAGTTTGGGGTGTTATAGGTAAAAACGGTGCCGGTAAATCAACTTTATTAAAATTATTATCAAGAGTAACCGCACCAACCACCGGAGAAATAAAATACAAAGGAAAAATGGCTTCTCTATTAGAGGTTGGAACCGGTTTTCACGGTGAGCTAACCGGCAGAGAAAATATATATCTAAATGGCGCCATCCTGGGTATGAAAAGAAAAGAAATCTCAAACAAACTGGATGAGATTATTGAGTTTGCAGGTGTCGAAAAATATATTGACACACCAGTTAAAAGATATTCTTCAGGCATGTTTGTGCGACTTGCGTTTGCCGTAGCGGCACATTTAGATACCGACATTTTAATTTTAGACGAAGTTCTTGCTGTTGGCGATGCCAGTTTTCAGCGAAAATGTTTGGGTAAGATGAATGAGTCAGCTACAAATCAAGGAAAGACAGTATTATTTGTAAGTCATAACCTCGCTCAAGTTCAGGGTTTATGCAAAAAGGGTATGTTGTTGGAAAATGGTAGCCTAAAAATGCTCGGCGGTATCAATGCTGTGATTAATGAATATGTAATTGGAAATAAAAAAAACAATCAGGTAGCCTTAAAAGATTTACCAAGAACCGGACCAAAATCCAATGAATTTCATCTTTGTGATTTAGAATTTATAACAGATACCGCTACAATTTTTGAAGGTGACACTATAAAGATGAAAATTGGATTCGAATGCAGAGTACCCTTACAAGAGCTTATCGTTGGATTCAATATGATGGACACACGCGAAAATTGTTTGGTAGAATGCAGAACGTCTTCCACCTTCAAAGAATTAAACATAAAAGAAGCAGGATATTATTCTTATGAAGTTGAATTCACGCCAAACCTTAAATCTGATATGTATATCTTAAACATTGGCGCAAGATACCTGAAAGGACATCTCGAATATATTCAATCTTGTGCCAATATCGAAATATTGCCAAAAGATGCAGGTTATGAAGAATGGAATAAACCATCAGCAGGAATTCTGATTACGCCTTCTCTTTGGAAACAGCAAAATAACGGTTATTAAATACAACAAACAGTTTGCATTAAAGGCCTAATACTAAGCGTTAAAAAAATAAAGCATGAAATTTAATTCAAGATTTGCAACGGTTGAAGAAATCTTTACTGACGAATTTGCGAAAATAAACGAACAACTTGCCCTGTTGCACCATAAATATAAGTTGCAGGATCATGAAGACTTAAACAAATCCAGATTCGACTGGTGGCAAAAGATTTCTTATAAGCCAATGTATTACGCTGCCAGAATGTGGGAATTCCCTTTTGCCATTTCCGAAGCTGACCTTCAGCACGGAATGAAAGTGGCAGATGTTGGTTGTGGAAATACACCGTTCACCGCTTTATTAGCTGAAAAAGTTGGCGCACAAAATGTTACCGGTTTTGATCCGGATTATATTGAAGACGAATCCAAAGAAAGTCATTCTCATTTTGGAGCAAAAAAATCATTCATAAATGAATTGGGTATAAATTTCCATAAAAACGGTATGACAAAAATGTCTGCTCCTGATAATTATTTTGACCGGGTCTTTTGTATTAGTGTGTTGGAACATGTTGAAATCCTTTCTGTAAAACAACAAGGCCTGAAAGAAATGGCAAGAATTTTAAAACCAGGCGGAAAATTAATCCTTACGTTTGATTTAGGAATCCATTTCCCGGTAAACGATATTTTACAGAATATACAGTTCAGTGGTTTGATACCTGCAGGCTTGTTTGACATGCATTGGCCAGAAAAAAGATTTGTAAACTACGGTGACAATACAACGGTAGATGTGTTTGGACTTATTTTGGAAAAACCTGCTTACGAGATTTTTGAAAATTACGAGCAAACGAGAAAAATTCCTGCATTTAAAGCAACAGACAGGTTTAAAGAATTGGCTGAACAATATGCGGTTACGTATTCACAAATTCTGGCAGCAAGAGATTTGAATACATCTAAATTTGGAATTTTAAAAGTAATTCTTAAAACCATATTAGGCAGATACTAATGGAATGTAAAACCATCGTATTAATTGATTTTGAAAATGGAGGACACCGAGAAGCCTTCATGCAATTCTTCTCTAAAAGTTTACTGGAACTTGGACATAAAGTTATTTGTATAATGCCGGACACTTTACCCATTCAACAGTGGATAGTAAACAATGTGAATGCTGGTGCGCAGAATATTTTATTTTATGACAAAAGAATTATAAATCCTGTATCAACTTCTTTTGGTAGATTTAATGAATCCGTTTCCAGAATAATTTATTGGAAGAGACAAAAAAACATCTTGTCCGAAATTGAAAAGGAATTAAATCAAAAAATTGACCTTGTTTTTTTTAATTGGCTGGATAACCAAATGGCAAACTACCTGCCTCCTTTTATCATTGATGCTGTCTTTCCATATAAGTGGTCTGGTGTTTATTTCCATCCGGTAATTTTCAGAATGAGACCACATTATCTTGATAATAAAACAACCTTCAGAGATGTTGATTCCGTTTTTCTGGCAAAAAACTGTGTCGCAGTAACCTTACATGATGAAGGTATTCTTGAAAAATATCAAAAACGCATTGGTAAAAAGACCATGCTATTTCCTGAAACTGCAGATGGAACACCGCCAAATCAACAACATGTTCTTGCTAATAAAATAAAAGAAAAGGCACAAAATCGAACTATCGTTGGCATCATTGGTCTTGAACCACACAAAGGTGCTTTTACATTAATGCGATTAGCAAAAATAGCAGATCAATCAAAATTTTTCTTTGCCTTTACAGGTGTATTCAAGTCAAATTCATTAGACAGACTATCCATTGATGAAAAGAATGAAGTGACAGATTTTATAGCCAACATACCAGATAATTGTATTTGGGAAACCGGCGGATTGCAAGAAGGTGAAGATTATAATTCAGTTTTTTGCAGTTTTGATATCATTCATATTGTCTATAATAATTTTTACAGCTCAAGCAATCGCCTAACAAAAGCAGCTATTTTCAATAAACTGGTGCTTGGTAGCAACATCGGTTGCGTTGGCGAAGATGTGCCTAAATACAACTTAGGAGAAACCGCTAACGAAAATAATATTGAAGAACAATACCAGAAATTACAATTATTGAGAAACAGGATTCTTTCAAACAATTTTCCTACAGAACAATGGAAAAATTATGCTGATAAACACAGTACTGACAGATTACCTGAGAAATTCAATGAAATCCTGAAATTACTTTAGTTTTTACCTTTTCTTTTTTTGATATTTGAATATCTTTACGTTTGATGGTAATTGCCTGCATTGATTTTTCTAACAGTGGACATAGAATGCATTTAATGTGTTCAGTACTTAAATCCATAGTCTCTACCGGAAATACGGCTATCTGTATAACCAACGACACAGAAAGTATAATGCAATGGATGCAGAATAATTATACCGGAGAAAACAATAAAATCTATTACTACACTTATCAGTATGTTCCACCAACAGAAATTCACTGGAATCAGAAGATACATGATATTTATATTGCATGGCAATATTGGAAACAATACGACTTGTTGCTAAAAAAAATTGAAAAAAAATATCAGTTAAAAATAGATGCTGTTCTTTTTAATTACATTGATGTTTTTCTTTCTTGCCTGTTTCCAAAATTACTTCAAAAAATTGTTTTCAACTATCGCTGGTTCGGTTTATACATTCACACCAGATATATGAGAAAATTCCGCCATTTGGGTGTTCAACATAAAAAATCAGCCATCACAGATATTGATTATATTCTGAAATCAGACCGCTGTTTGGGTGTTGGTATTTTTGATGCCGGAATACAAAGCGACCTGGAATATCGACTTGATAAAAAAGTCACACTAATGCCGGATGTTACGGATGTTTCCACCAACACGACGAATTATGAACTCACGAATGAAATAAAACAAAAAGCAGCAGACAGAATAATTATTGGCTGTATTGGAATTAGCTATTATACCGGCGTAATTGATTTAATAAAACTGGCAAACGCATGTACCGGAAAAAATTACTTTTTTGTTTTCTGCGGACAATTTGACGAAGGCTCTTATAAGCATATTCCCAAAATAGACGACAGAACGCTCTTAAGTCAATTCAGAAATAATCCACCAGAAAACTGTTTGTGGAGAGAAGGTTATCTGCAAGACGAATTTGAATATAACGCTGTTTTTAATTCATTAGATATTATTTATATGATGTATCCGGAACATTATACATCCAGCAATCGATTAACTAAGGCTGCATATTTTGGCAAACCTGTACTTGCTGCAAACCAACATTGTGTAGGTGAAAATGTTCAGAAATTTAAATTAGGAGAAGTTGCTGCACCAGGTGATATTGTTGAACAATTAGAAAAGTTAAACAAATTAGCAGTATTATTAAAAAGTGAGAAGTTGCCTCTAAGCAGTTGGAAAGACTATTATTTATTAAACAATGATGAGTCTTTTCACAAACAATTGAAATCATTAATTGGTATCTGACAAACAGTTCAGTTTTTCAAAAAACATTATTTTCTGAGTCTTCCTATGTATACAAAATTATTTCCCCAAAAAAGAAATAGTTTACTCATCATTACAGAAAAAGAAGCAATTAGAAACATCACTTTTTGCATCATAGATTTGCAATCGCCGTAATTCATTGGAAACGGCCAATTACTTTCTTTAACTTCAAAATATACTGTTTCCAAACCAATATCTTTAAACAATTGCTCCTGATTCTTTCTGTTGGAATACAGTACATGTGTTGGTACATGTGTTGCTTTCTTTTTGAATATATTTTTACGAATAAAGAAAATAACCTTACGGGTAACTTGAGTCAAATTAAAGTTATTTTCTATTGGACCTTCTAAAACAAAAATACCGTTAGCACTAACTTTCTCTTTCAACTTAAACATTACTTCCTTTGGATTGGTTAAGTGTTCTAATACATTACTAAGAAAAATAACATCGTAAGTAGCTGCTGTATTATAAAAATCTTCAATAGTTAAAAAACTAGCTTTTGTAAAAGTATTTGAAAGATTTTCTACCAGTTTTGGATTGTATTCAGTACCAGTCACTGTATAACCCTTCTCAAGAGCTTCCACTATAAATCGTCCGCCACCGCAACCATAATCCAACATGGTATCAAAATTGCCGGCCGCTTTTATCTTAGTAAATAACTCATCATATGCACCTGTTGCTGATGCTGTTAATTTGCCCTGATATTCTACAGGATACATCTTCATTAAATCATTGGCATCCGGCAATGGATCAACAAAGATTAATTTACAATTAGTACACTGAACATATTCAAAGTTCTTATTATTAAAGACGGTATCT
Organism: Chitinophagales bacterium; assembly: GCA_035389165.1. Classification (GTDB taxonomy): domain Bacteria; phylum Bacteroidota; class Bacteroidia; order Chitinophagales; family JADIYW01; genus JADJSS01. The sequence goes on along the minus strand of DAOORG010000011.1, from coordinate 12,863 downwards.
TCAAAAGATGTTGACGTAGTTTGTGTGTTATCACAAAACAGACATTTTTTTACATTACTACTCATAAAGTGCACTAAGACAACAAAGATAAAGATAATATTTGCTTTTTATGAGATACTCAGGTAAAAATAGGATTATTGCAAACGCAATTTCATATTTTTACGGGTGAGAAATGAATAAAATTTCAATTATAACGCCATCATATAATCAGGGTCATTTTCTGGAACAAACAATTGATTCTGTGTTATCTCAAAATTACGCCAACCTTGAATACATTATTATTGATGGCGGAAGCAACGATAATTCTGTAGAGATAATCAGAAAATACCAAAAGCACCTGCATTATTGGGTATCTGAAAAAGATACGGGTCAGAGTGATGCTATAAACAAAGGATTAAAAATTGCATCCGGTGAAATCATAAACTGGTTAAATAGTGATGATTATTATACACCTAATGCGCTGCATACGGTTGCAGATTATTTTATGGATTCTACTATATTAGCAGTTTGCGGAAGAAGTAATATATGGAAACAAAACGCTGTTAGTGTTCAGTCTACAGGAAGTGATATCTACTCTTCAATTGAAAAGACTGTCGGTTGGGCACGAATTGATCAACCTGAAACTTTTTTTAGAAAATCTGCAATTGACAAAATGGGACCATTAAATCAACACCTGCATTATGTTATGGATAAGGAATGGTGGATTCGATTTCTATTGCTGTTTGGAACCGCACATATAAAAAAAACAGATGCACTTTTGGTGAATTTCAGAATTCACGAGCAATCAAAAACCTTTAAAGACGCAACTGAATTTATGCAGGAAAGTATGAATGTATATTATACACTTGCGTCAACATATTCGCTAAACGAAACAATTGTATTTAAAGAATTATTCGACGGAAAAATAGTGGATGGTTGCAAATTTCCTTTGGATAAAGATCCAATAATTATTAAGAAAATTATACATTACTTCTGGTTCTTACAATTGAGTATTTACTATGCACAGAACAACTATGCGGCAGCTAAAAAATATCTTCCATATATTGATGCCACACTTCTTTCGACGGATGATGCGAAGGAATTAAACAAATTAAAAACAAGAATCAAATTGCTGCCGGTTTTTGTAAAAAAAATAGTAAACAAGAAAAGATGATCAGCATCATTATTCCAACATACAACCGCTTTACGATTATAGAGGAAACGATACAGAAAATTATTTCTATTAGTACCGATATACTTTTTGAAGTGATTATAGTAAACGACGGTGAAGAACTGCCTTTTAAAAGCACTCATCCTAAAATAAAAATATTAAAAAACCCTAAAAGAGGTGCTGCTGCTGCAAGAAACCATGGTGCAGCCAATGCTTCGTATTCCATTCTGTTTTTTATTGATGATGATATGTGGCCTACGGCTGCCACTTTTGATGCGATAACACAACTTAGTTATGACCAATTTTTAACATCTAATTGTGTTGTTCTAAACTGGCGCTATCCTGACAATCTCATTTATTCTATGTCTCAAAATAAAATAGGAAGATACTTGCTGAACGCCGAATATCATACGTTGGAAGGACGGCTAAAACAACCTATAGACAAAACAAAAAAGATGATTCAGATTCCATCCATTGGAAGCGGCTCTTTCTTAATCAGTAAGGAACTGTTTGAAAAATGCGGAAAATACAATGAAACCTATGTTTTTCAAGGAGAAGATATAGACTTGTCTCAGAAAATAAATGAAAAAGGATTTAACATTTTTCTGTTTACAGATATCACCTGTTTTCATAACCAGAAAGACAGATTGTATATTACCGAATTTCTTGACCGAGATTACCGTGGATTTCTTTCCCAGTTTACGAAAAACAGAAACATGCCCACAAACAAACTAAAACAGTTTATTTTTACCTTGCTTATTCCACTTAAACCATTTATCCTATTTATATTTAACTATATTCCCAATTATAAGATTTTTGATAAGCTTACGTTTAGAACAATCGGCGTATTGTCTTCCATTTCTTATTTTAAAGCAATGTATGATGCAAGAGCACTCTAAGAAAAACATCACTTATGTGTTGTGCAATATTAGCGGATATTCACAATATCTGTGGATTGCTGAAGCTTTAGACAAAAGTACTTATAATGTCTCTTTTATCTTTTTGGATACAACAACCAACACATTAAAAGCTTTATTAACGGAAAAAGGATTTAATTGTTATCAGCTACATGTTAGTTCTAAAAAAGACATACCAAAAGCTATTTTTCAGACCATTAGGATATTTAAAAAAGAGCAAACAAATATCGTTCACACCCATTTGGTTGATGCATCTTTAGTAGGATTGATGGCCGCAAAACTAACAGGTATTAAAAAAAGAATTCATACAAGACATCATTCCGATTTTCATCATCAACATTACAAGAAAGGTGTAATTGTTGATCAACTTATCAATTATCTTTCCTCTGAAATCGTTGCAGTTAGTAAGAATGTTCAGCAAATTCTCGAAAAAAGAGAAAAATATACTCAACATAAAGTCAAATTAATTTATCACGGTTTCAAATTAAGTTTGTTCGAAACCATTGACGAATCTATAATAACTGAAATTAAAAAAAAATACAACATACATGGTTTTCCTGTTATTGGCATGATTTCGAGGTATGAGACAGGAAAGGGAATAGAATACTGTGCCGAAGCATTTAAAAAAATAATTGACTTATACCCTGATGCACAACTGGTTATTGCAAATGCCTTTGGAGCAGATAAAGAAGTGATTAAGAAAACACTGGATGAGATACCTGCAAAAAACCTGGTAGAAATTGAATTTGAAAAAGAAATATCTGCCTTATATAAGAGCTTTGATATAATTGTTCATGTTCCTATATCAGCAGCATTCGAAGCCTTTGGCCAGGTTTATATTGAATCAATGGCAGCTTCTGTACCCGGAATTTTTACGCTTTCCGGTATTGCTGAAGAATATATTACAAATGAAAAAAATGCTATTGTTGTAGACTATAAAAATGCCGAACAAATCTATACAGGAATTCTTAACTATTTAAATAATAACTCATTTAAACAACAGATTGTCACTGAAGCAAAAAAGGATGTTCTTGCTATATTTGGAATAGACAAAATGGTTAACAGTCTTAATTCATTATATTTAAACGGATCCGTTTAATCTGACAGAAATATTCATGTTTGCATAATCTGTTTATCTGTATGACAAAAGACAGGGTTGAAAAATATTTTTCTTACATTTGCAAACCAACATAATTTGATTTAAATGTACGCCATAAAATAATGAATAAAAATATTTATTTTTCTATTATAATTCCAACTTACAACAGGGCGCATATGATTATTCCAACGCTGGAAACAGCGTTCGCTCAATCTTATCCGCATTTTGAGGTGATTTTAATAGATGATGGCAGTACTGACAATACAGAAGAGGTGATAAAATCGATACGTAATGAAAATTTTATCTACTATAAAAAAAACAATGAGGAACGTGCTGTAGCAAGAAACACAGGTTTTTCAATGGCAAAAGGCGATTATATAACATTGTTAGATTCAGATGATTTTTTATATCCAAATCACCTGGAAGAAGCGGTTAAATACATAGAAAAGAATAATTTTCCAGAAATTATTCGATTCAATTATGACATCGTAGACTCGAATAAAAATGTACTGGAGACGGCAAAAATGCCTGAAGAAATAAATAATAAACTGGCTATTGGTAACTTTCTCGGGTGCAGTGGAATACTTATCAGAAAAGATGTTGCCATTCAATATACATTTAACTCAGACAGAGCCCTTTCCGGTTCTGAAGACTATGAACTTTGGCTCAGATTGGCAGCAAGATTCGAAATTCATACACCAGACATCGTAACATGTTCTCTTCATTCTCACAAAGAACGAAGCGTGATTTTTAATATTCAGGAAGAAACGCTGATAGAGAGAATTGAATTGTTAATTAAATATGCGTTTGAAGACAAAGTGGTGAAGGAAAAATACGAAAACAAGAAAAGCTCATTTATTTCTTATTGTTTAATATACGCATCTCTGCATCTTGCTATAGCAAATCTAAAAAAGGCTTCTTTAAAATATTTATGGAAAGCGATAAAAATCAATCCGTGGATTGTTATAGATAAACGATTTTATGGAGTTCTGAAAACCCTTTTAACATAAGCCTCATTTTGAAACGAAAGATTACATATATCATGTTTCATATTGAAAAAGCGCTTGGCTTTGAATGGGCTATTTTACATTCCAATCAAGATAAGTTCGAATTTTCAGTTATTTCTATAAATGTTTCCAAAAATTCTGTATTTGAACGATTTTGCAGTGAAAAAAATATCGAATTCCATCGTGTAGAATATACTTCTAAATGGAGTATTCCAAAAGCAAGTTACGAAACCTATAAAATTTTAAAAAAAATTCAGCCGGACGTGGTCCATTGCCATATTTTCGAAGCCAATCTGATTGGTTTGCCGGCAGCCATATTAGCTGGCGTAAAAAACAGAATTTACACCAGACACCATTCTACTTTTCATCATACAACGGCACCTGGCGGAAAAAAATATGATCTTCTCATCAACAAGATGGCAACGAATATAATTTCAATTAGCGAAAATGTCAGTAATGTTTTAAAATTAGAAGGTGTTCCGGAAGCAAAGATACATCTCATTCACCACGGCTTTGATTTGTCATTTTTTAATGAAATTTCCAGTCAGCGTATAGAAACTGTAAAACAAAAATACAATCCGGAAGACAAACATCCGGTCATTGGTGTCATCTCGAGATACACAGAATGGAAAGGAATAAAATATACCTTAAAAGCGTTTGATAAAATACTTCAAAAGTATCCGAATGCACATCTTATTCTTGCCAATGCCAAAGGAAACGACAAGGAAGTGAGAGATTTGGTAAAAAAGCTTCCTGAAAATAGCTATATTGAAATACAGTTTGAGGAAGACAACGCAGCATTATACAAGTTATTTGATGTTTTTATTCATGTTCCGGTAGATCCTGAAATCGAAGCATTTGGTCAGATTTACATCGAAGCACTGGCTGTAGGCATACCCAGCGTTTTTACGCTATCTGGCGTTTCTCGCGAATTTATTGTGAACAATGAAAATGCACTGGTTGTCGATTTTAGAAATGAACACGAAATTTATAACGCAGCATGCTCTATTTTGGAGAATAGTGATTTGCGTGCGAAACTAATTAGCAACGGAAAAAAGTCGATAGAAAAAGATTTTTCTTTGCCATTATTTATTGAAAAACTTGAAAGAATATACTCATTATAAATACAGCTTTGTTGAATACCAGTACAAATAAAAGCCCTTTAGTTTCTGTTATAATACCGTGTTATAATGGTGAGCTTTTTGTCAAAAAATCAATTCTTTCCGTACTTCAGCAAACTCATAAAGAAATTGAAATAATTGTAGTAAACGACGGGTCAAAAGACAACACATATGATGAAATAAACAGCATCAACAGTCCTTTAATTACACTAATCAACAAACCGAACACAGGTGTATCCGATTCCAGAAATATAGGGTTAAAATATGCCAAAGGGCAATACTTGTTATTCTTAGATGCAGATGATATCCTTGAATTTGATTTCTTGGAAAAACGACTGGAAATACTTGAAAACAACAAATCACTGGATTACTGCACCGGCGAGATTGTCTGGATTGACGAGAAAGACCAACTGATAGCAATGCCCAAAAAACAATTCGGAATTTATGAAAACACCATCCTGAATGTAGTTGCTTTTAATTCATTATTCTCAACTTGTCCATCGGCTTATTTATTCAGAGCAAGCACCGTTAAGAAAAAAAGCATTCAATTCAATACCAAAATAAGCAGTCCGGCTGATCGATTTTTTTTGCTTGAATTTGGTTATGGCACAACCTCTGGTTTTGTAAAAAACGGAGGCAAACTATTCTATCGGATTAACACGCAAAGCATGTCACATCTATTTTCAAAAAAACTAATTTTTGATCAGGAGAATTATTTTTATGAAGTACTAAAGAACAAACTTTTAAGACCTCAGGAAAAAGCTATTTTAGTTAAAAAAATGAGCTATCTGTTATTTGCTTCTTTTTTAAAACTGAAAATGTATAGATATAGTTTGTTATATTTATTTAAGTATTTAAAATCTTTCTTCTGGTAACATGTGTGGTATTTTAGGATATATAAGTAATAGTAAAAAAATTACAGAAGAAACGTTTGCATTATCAATGCAAACGATGAAACACCGCGGGCCGGATGCAAATGGTATATTTGTTAACCAAAATGCTTCCTTACATTTAGGGCACTTGCGATTAAGCATTTTGGATTTGAGTGTCAGCTCTAATCAACCATTCTATTCACAATGTGGTCGATATATTATCATCTACAACGGTGAGTTATATAATTTCAAAGAAATAAAAGAGGATTGTAAAATACAGACAAAAACTACCGGCGATACTGAAATTATTATTGAATCCTTTGCACAACACAACAACAGTTGTTTTTCATGGCTAAATGGAATGTTTGCTTTTGCCATTTATGATATTCAGGAAAACAAAATAACACTCTGCAGAGACCGTTTTGGAATTAAACCACTCTATTATTATTATGATGGTGACCGTTTTGCATTTTCTTCCGAACTGAAAGCATTAAAAAAAATAGAAGGGTTTGATTTGGCACTAAATAAAATGGTCTTTTCCGAATTCCTTCATTTAGGATATATTCCATTTCCAAATACAGCATATAAAAACATTTATAAATTTCCAGTAGGTGCATATCTCGAGATAGACTTAAACAAAGAAAAAATAGATGTGCCAGAATTTAAATACTACTGGAAACTAAATGAACAAATTAGCAGGCACACTTATACCGACGAAACAGAAGTGAAAACTGAATTAAAAAGACTGCTGGAAGATTCGGTAAGCAAACAATTAATTAGTGATGTGCCTATAGGTACCTTCTTGAGTGGCGGTATAGATTCCAGTTTGATTACAGCCATTGCTGCTAAATTAAAAAACAATAAAATAAAGACATTTAGTATTGGTTATGAAAAAAATCAGTACAATAAATTTAATGAAGCTCACTTTGCAGAAACGGTTGCTAAACAAATAGGAACTGAGCACTATTCATTAACGCTGAAAGAAGAAGATATTTTGCCAATATTAAGTAATATTATCAGCACATATGACGAACCATATGCCGATTCTTCTGCCTATCCAACAATGTTGGTGTCAAAATTAGCCAGAGAACAAGTAACTGTCACGCTTTCTGGAGACGGAGCCGATGAATTGTTTATGGGATACGGAATGTATAACTGGTCACAACGACTTAACAATCCTATTATTAAAACACTAAGTCCTGTTTTTTACCCATTAACAAAAGCGGGTTCCAATAAAATAAAAAGAGCCGGTTTATTATTAAAATATCCCGAAAATAACGCTCATTTAAAAACACATATTTTTTCTCAGGAACAATATTTCTTTAGTGAAAAAGAGCTTGAAGAAATTTTAGTTGAGCCGGTAATTAATTTGAATTCTCTAAATGAATCGATACAGACAAACAGACAGCTCACCAACAGGGAAAAACAGTCTTTCTGGGATATTTCCAATTATCTCGTCGATGATTTATTGGTCAAGGTAGACAGAGCCAGTATGCTCTATTCTTTAGAATCAAGGGTGCCATTTTTGGACAATAATCTTGTTGACTATGCCCTGAATATTGATGATAGTCTAAAACACAAACATGGAATCAATAAATATATACTGAAAGAAGTATTATATACTTATCTTCCAAAAAATTTATTTGAACGACCGAAATGGGGATTTGCAGTCCCAATTTCGAAATGGCTAAAAACAAATCTGTATTTTCTAATCGAGAAATATTTGTCTAAAGAATGTATAGAAAAATATAATATAATTCATTTTAAAGCGGCTGATGACATCGTAAAAAGATTTATAAAAGGCGAAGAATATTTATACGTTAGAATATGGGTGATGCTTTTGTTACATTGGTGGCTGGAAGAAAACACATAACTGTTTAGTTTATTTCTTATGATAAAAAGAATTCTTAATATACATCTATTGCCTTTAAAATATTTTCCAGCTTTCTTAGGATTTATTCTTTCAAGGATGATAAGAAAAAATATGGAATTCAGTTATCCTGAATGGGTGAATTTTTTTTTGTTATCATTAATGAATTCTAATTCCAGATATATAGCCGAAGATGAAAAATCTATTACGTTTTATTCTAATGAAACTTTCTACAATGCCATCATCAGAAAATATCCGAGCAGCGATATGATGGTGTACAATCATATTTTTGGCGACCCTAAAGAATACGAAATTGTTTGCGATACCTACAATAAATACTTTAAAAATGAAACTCTTTTTATTATTGATGCCGGAGCAAATGTTGGATATGCGTCATTATATTTCTCATATAAGTTCCCGAAAAGTAAAATTATTAGTATAGAACCTGAACTATCCAACTATAAGTCGCTCCTGATTAATATTGCCAAAAACAAACTGACAAACACCATAACACCTTTAAATAAAGCATTATGGTTTTGCAATACCACCTTAAGTATTTTTACAGAGAATATCAGAGAATGGGGTTTTACGGTTAGTGAAGTAAATGATAATAATTCAACCGTTAAAACAGAAACAATTACCATAAATGACGTTTTAAAAACAAACCGGAAAACAATAATTAATATTCTAAAAGTAGACATTGAAGGTGCTGAGTTTGAACTTTTTTTAGACAAAGAACGTCATGCAGACTTTATTAATAATACAGAACTCGTTGCAATGGAAATTCATGACAAGAAGGAAAAATTTGAAAAAATAATTGCCAACTTTTCAGATAATGGATTTATCAGTTTTACCAGTGGTGAGCTAACGATTTTTATAAATACAAACCTCGTTAATAAAACTATCCCAAATTGAATTGTTTGTACATATCTTATGATGGAATGACAGATCCACTTGGACAGTCACAGGTAATCCCATATTTAATCGGTTTGTCTCAAAAGGGCTATCGTATTACATTAATAAGTTGTGAAAAAAAAGAAAATCTTGCAATTAAAGATAAAATTCAGTCTTTGACAGCAGAACATTCTATTGAGTGGAAACCTATCCTTTATACAAAATCTCCACCAGTGTTGTCCACCATTTATGACATTTATCGAATTAAAAAATTAGCAGTTCAATTACATCAGAAGAAGAAATTCTCTATTGTTCATTGCAGAAGTTATATAGCCGCCATTATTGGATTGCAATTAAAAAAAGAATGGAAGATGAAATTCATTTTCGATATGCGTGGATTTTGGGCAAATGAAAGAGTGGATGGAAAAATCTGGAATCTGAAAAACCCATTGTATAAAATAATCTATGCCTATTTTAAGAAAAAAGAAATTGCCTTTTTAGAAAATGCAGATTATTCAATCAGTTTAACGCACAATGCCAAAGAAGAGATTCTATCCTGGAAAGCAATTCATAATAATCCGATTAAAATTCAGGTAATTCCATGCTGTGCAGACCTGAATCTTTTTAATAAAAACAACTTAAAGCCTGACATTTCCGAAACATTAAAAACATCACTCAATATCAGCAAGGATGATTTTATTTTATTGTATTTAGGCTCCATTGGAACATGGTATATGCTGGATGAAATGATGGAATTTTTCAGTGTGCTGAAACAACAAAACAAGGCTGCAAAATTTCTTTTTGTTACTAAAGATGAACAAGAACGGATTTTGGAAAGTGCAACTAAATATGGTGTTCTGGAGTCCATCATAATTCGGCCGGGCAACAGAGAGGAAGTACCATACCTGATTTCTATAAGCAATTTTTCCATTTTTTTTATCTTGCCATCTTATTCTAAAAAAGCATCCTCACCAACTAAACAAGGAGAAATAATGGCTATGGGTATACCTGTTGTCTGCAATACTAACGTTGGAGATACCGATAAGGTAATCAATGATTACAAGAGTGGAATTTTGGTGGAGTCATTCAATAAAGAAAGTTATTTGGAGGCCATTAACTTAATGCAAAACCCTTTTGATGAAACTGCAATTATAAATGGTGCTATTGCATATTATTCATTGAAAAGTGGTGTTAAAAAATATGCCGATGTATACCAATCTGTGTTAAGCTAATTTATTATTCAACAACCAACTTCTTCGGTCGCAATACAGTAAAGCCTGTTTTTTGTTCTTCAAAATGACAAGTGATGTTATATCGTTGCTTCATCACGCTAACATATGCATCCTGAAGTTGTTTAGAATCCGTTAACACCAGTATATTCTTCTTGTTTTTCAAATCTGAGGTTAGATTCTTTAAATGGTGGATTGACAACATCCGCTGATAATCCGGTGTACAGGTATACCATCCGGTTAATATGAGATTATGAGCCGGAAAATTATCTGTTGATTTTTGCCAGGCATTCATATACTGAAGCGGAAAACCATCTGCAGCAAGAAATAAATATTCAGGATGTTTATTTATCTCGTTTCTGCTGGCATCATAAACCGAATGATAGTGTTTATGGAGCGCAATTAATTCTGTCGTGCAATAAAATTTGTAGCCGCTCAATAATAAAAAAATGCCTGTCAAAACTATTTTAAATTTATCGGAAACAGTACATTCGGAAAGCAAGAAAATATTCTGAAAGATAAGATAAGATAAGACAGGAAATGTAATCCTGTGTGGAATTCTGTAGGTAAGTACCAAATAAAAAAACAAGCTTAGAAACAACAACAAATGAAGCAATACATTCTTATAATGTCGTCGAACAAATAGTAATATAGATAGTAAAGTAAGCAGATAAACAAATAAAACATATCGTTCATCTTTTGTAAACTTGTACACTTCAGCCTTCACCTCAGCTAAATTTCTGACCTTACGCAACGACTTTGCAAGTGTATATATTTCATGACCGGCTTGATAAGAGTGATCTGCGGGAAACCAAGATTGCATTAAAATTATATCGTCTTCAGTGTAGTTATATTTCTTTAAAATCGTTGACTTCAAAGCAACAGGAGATGCAGCTACATAATCTAACGCCTTAATATTTTTATAAGTCTTTTGTTCCTGAAAAATTTGTTGCCTGTTATTCGACCATTCAAGCATAAGAAACACAAATGTGGCAACCAGCAAATTGAACAGAAGTAAAAAAAAGCTTTTTCTTGACGATATATTTCTGAAAAATATAGGAATAGAAAAAAGCAGAAAAATATAGATTGTCTCTTTTCTAATTAAGACAGCTAGACCTACAAAAAGAAGAGAGCCTATTGTTCTTAACAGCAACCTTTTTTCAAATTGTAAGATAAATAATGAAGTAATTGCGCTAAATAAAGCAACTGTGGTAAACTGAAGAAATACAAAACTGACAGCATAAAAACCCAAAAACAGAAATGCTAAAATAATTCCTTTAATAAGCATTGTAGTTTTTAGATAATTAATAAATAACAGACAAACCGTAAAGAAACTAAATAACAATACTAATTCAAGATAAAGTGTATACCAGTTAATTGAATTTGAAATAGAAAAAAGGGTTTGTAGTATAGACCCGATTATTGAATTTGTTAACAACAAATATGGCGAACGATCACCAGACAAGAGTCCTGAGCTAATCAAATACATCACCTGGTCGTCATTATTATCAAAGGCAACAGGAAATACAGAAAACAAAAGAAGTACGGCAATTAGTCCAAAAAACAGCAGGAAATTTTTATATTTATACATGCAAACCAATTGTTGTGTAAATATAAACATATTAACGAATGGATAAGTGGTTTACACATGATGATCCGGTACAATTTTTATTTCTAAATGATTTGTTATTAGCACCTGTATTTTTGCTAATCCTGTTTTTCTATGCCAGAAAATATATTCGGGACAAAACAAATCCTGTATACAAAAAATATTTTATAACTGCATTAGCTGTAAGAATGGTGTCTGCAATAACTATGGCATTAATTTACCAGTATTATTATAATGGCGGCGGAGACACGCATACCTATTTTACTTATTTGTTGCGAATAAGACAAATTTTATTTGAAAGTAAATCTGCTTTTTTAACTTTTGTTTTTACATCGCCAACCGATACTTTTCTTATTGAACGATACTTCGAAATCGGTGCTGCATTTTTTGCTGACACAAGCTCAAATTTAATTATACGAATAGCATTATTGCTTAGTTATCCGTTACTAAACACCTATATCTTAATTTCATTTGCTTTTACTTTATTTTGCTTTTACGGCTGCTGGAAAATATTTATGCTGTTTCAACAGCTATATCCACACTTAGAAAAAGAATTTGCTTTAGCTTGCTTGTTTTTACCCTCTGTTTGCTTTTGGGGAACCGGTATTTTAAAAGACCCTATATGTTTGGGTGCTTTAGGAGCGCTGACTTATCATATTTACAAATTATTTTTTGAAAAAACCAAAATATTTAAACGACTACTTTTAATTGTTTTTTGTTTCTGGGTTTTAAAAGTTGTGAAAGTATATATTATCCTTTCTTTTATGCCTGCATATTCTTTCTGGCTGGCATTCCGATATAAAGAGACTATTAAAAGTCAATTAATAAAATCCATGATGAGTCCGTTTATATTTATATTCTCAATTATTATCGGTGGTTTTGTGTTATATAAAATTGCAGCTTATTCTCAACGATATGCTTTTGAAAACATTGTAAGGACAGCAAAAGATACCCAAAACTGGCTTTACTATTCTTCTAAATTGCAAGGTGGTTCAGGGTATTCTTTTGGAAATATTGATTATACACCAGCCGGTATTTTGAAAGTATTTCCAAAAGCTGTAAATGTTGCGTTATTCAGACCCTATTTGTGGGAAG
>DAOORG010000010.1:20011-21158 GCA_035389165.1 Chitinophagales bacterium | reverse complement strand
AAAAATTTTGAAGCTTATTTAAAGATAGAAAAATCGCTTTCACAAAACTCTGTGGATGCTTATTTACATGATGTTCAATTGTTGCTGCAATACTTAAGCATAGAAAATAAATCTGTCAATCCGGATGACTTAAAGCTGAAAGATCTGGAACATTTCATTGCACACCTGCATGATTTAGGATTGAGCGACAGAAGTCAGGCACGCATTATTTCCGGATTAAAAGCCTTTTACAAATACCTGATTACGGATGACTATATCAAAGAAGATCCGACAACATTATTAGAAGGTCCGAAACTCAGCAAAAAATTGCCGGATACCTTATCGTTTGAAGAAATTGAAAAACTGATTGGTGCGTTGGATTTAAGTAAAGATGAAAATATACGCAATAAAGCCATGCTGGAAACCTTATACAGCAGCGGTTTGCGCGTAACGGAATTAATCAACCTGCAGATTTCTCATATCTACAAAGACGTCGAATTTATTCGTGTAATTGGAAAAGGCAACAAAGAACGACTGGTGCCGATTGGCAGCGAAGCCTTGAAACATATCCAAATTTATTTAGAACACGTTCGCAAAAAGTTGCCACAATATCCTAAATTTTCGGATGTGTTGTTTTTAAACAGAAATGGAAAGCCAATCTCACGTGTGATGGTGTTTTTAATTATAAAAGCGCTGGCTGAAAAGATAGCACTGAACAAAAGTATTTCACCACATACGTTCCGGCATTCGTTTGCCACACATTTAATTGAAGGCGGAGCTGATTTGCGAGCCGTGCAGCAAATGCTAGGTCATTCGTCCATCACCACCACAGAAATTTACACACACTTAGATCAGCAATATTTAAAGGAATCCTTATCGCTGCATCATCCGAGATTTAAGAAATAATAAAATTCAAAATTTGCATAGTGTAAATTTTGAAAATTGCCGAAATTTTTATATCTTATGTTTCACGACATAAATATGCATAGCTTATGAATCCACTGCTCAGTAAAGTCATTATCAACACCGTTTTGAATAATAAAAACAAGCCTTTAAAAAAGGATACTTATTCGGAAAATGAAATAAATAAAGGTAAAAAGGAACTTACCATCTCCGTAAAAAGAATTATTAAAGATGCATTATTCATACTAGTCGGAATTTTTGCTGC
>DAOORG010000010.1:5769-19911 GCA_035389165.1 Chitinophagales bacterium | reverse complement strand
CAAATTACCAGCGACAAATTATTAATTTCCATTTTCGGCGGATTTTTTCTCGGCACAGGCATTGGTTTGGCTATACGTGGCGGTTCTGTTATTGATGGCACTGAAGTCCTTGCTATTTTTGTCAGCAGACAAAGAGGAAGTAGTATCGGTGACATCATTATGATTATTAACATCATCATTTTTACATTTGCCGCTTATCTATTATCTGTAGAAACAGCAATGTATGCCATGCTAACTTATTTATCTGCTTCCAAAACCGTAGATTTTATTGTGGAAGGTTTTGAAGAATACATGGGTATCACTATTATTTCTGATTATTCGGATGACATACGTATTATGTTGAGAGATGAATTAAAACGCGGATACACCGTTTACAAACAAAAAAAAGGAAGCGGTAAAAAAGGAGAAAAAATCCAGGAATCTGAAATTATTTATACCGTTATCACACGATTGGAAATTGGAAAATTGTACAGTGAAATTGAGAAAATAGACTCCGATGCTTTTATCATTACTCAAAGTGTAAAAAACATAAAAGGTGGTTTGGTAAAAAAACGTCCTTTAGGAGACCATTAATTATTGTGTCAAGAATTTTAGCACATCACGCTGAACATCCATCGGACGTTCTAACATTGGAACATGTCCGCAGCTATCGTACATAATCAGTTGACTATTTTTAATATCTGCATGAAAACGTGCTGCATATTTTTTATTAATCACTTTATCATACTTTCCCCAAAAAATTAATGTCGGACATTTAACTTCCTTAATTAAGTTCTGGTCAAGATATTGTTCAGAAGAAACCATGCTTAAAATTTGTTGCATGTTTCCTTTTCTGTTCCAAAAATCATTAAATCGTTGAGCTCTTTCTTCTGTTTTTAATGAATCGCTATATAATATTTTATTCATACCTTTTTTGGTTAAGAAAACAGGCACTCCTTTTTTTAAAAATAATTGTGCAAAATCCGATTTCAAGTATCTGGCATTGGTAGCGGTTTCCACCACTTCTTTCATATCATAACCTGCACTGTTAAACAAGACCAGTTTTTTCACTACATCAGGATGCTTTACCGTCAGATTCCACGACATTAATCCACCTAAAGAATTTCCCATCACATAACAAGAATCTATGTTTAAGGTATCCAACAAAAAAGAAAAATAGGCATCATACACTTTTATATAATCCGGTGTCGTTTCTGTTTGAACCGGAAAATCAGACAAACCAAATCCTGGCAAATCAATACGAAATACCTTGTATTTGTCATTTAATAATGAATCTAAAATAATGAAATCTCTGCCACTGCCACCAAATCCATGTATCATTAAAATGGGAAATCCTTTTCCACTTTCCGTATAATGAATTTCTGTGCCGTTCCAGTTAATAAATTTAGAATTTGGTAACCGATATTTTTCTTTTACATACTCCTTAGAAAGTGTAAGATCCTTTCTTCCATATGCAGCATATAGAAATAGCACTGCCAGCACAACCAGAACAAACAAGATTATTTTTTTATACATCACGTTGATTTTAGACTTCCAGACTAAGTTAAGCTATTGATTATAAAAAGCCAAAAATCTTGCTGGCTATGGTTTGTTCTTAATAATTTGATATTCGTAAATAGTGGTACAAGTTGAATTATCTAAACGTTTAGTGTATCCATTAAAATGAATTTTCTCAATATTATTTCCACTTACTCATTTTAATTACCATTTAAACAACAGATTCAATACAAGCAATTCTACAGCTACATCTTTACATCATAATAATTCAAACAACTTAAAACAAAAGATTATGAAAAATTTAAAACCAACATGCAATCTGTTTCATTCAGCTATGAACCATGCAGCAGCCAACACAGAAACATCAAACTCTAATTTATTTAAGACACACACTTTTAAAAGAACTATCCTGTTTTTTGTTTGTGCGGCAACCTTACTGCTTACTGCAACTTCTTGCAGCAGAGGCATCAGTTCAGGTTGCGGTACATGGCCAACTGTAAAAGTTAATAAAAACCAATACCGCAGTGATAGCTGGCCTATGAAAGCAAAAAGCAATCATCAGTTTGCCAATTACAAAAAATACAACTAACAATAACTTTCACAAAACATAAGCATTCGCCAAACGTAAGATATAATTTTGCTGAGTTGTTTTGAACTGCCTCCATTGTTGAGGCAGTATTTTTTTTTTATAAAACTGATAGAATTTTAGATAGAAACTCTGTAGGATTTTCTGCGTGTACCCAATGACCTGCATCTTTTACTTCCAGGATTGTATTATCTGGAAAATATTGATCGCAGGCATCCCAGTTATCCGGATTGATGTAGTTAGAAAGTTCACCTTTTATAAAGTATGTTTTACCTGAAAAAGTTTTATCCGATTTAGGGAAATCCATCAGTAATCGGTAATTCAAAATCAAAGCTTCAAAATTGCATTTCCATTCAAATTGTCCTTTGTCATCTCTAGATAAATTTTTCAGAATAAATTGTCGCACACCGAAATCATGAATTCTGTTTTGAAGAAACTTATCGATGTCTTCTCTTTTTTCTGTTGATTTTAAAGGAGCTTCCGCCATAGCAAATAAAATCGTTTCGTGACCACCATCGTAAAACGTTGGTGCAATATCCACTACCAGTAATTTTTCTATTAGTGATGGATGTTGCAAGGCAAGCAACATAGCTACTTTTCCACCCATGGAATGACCTATAATCGTTGCTTTGCTAATATTTTGCTGTACACAAAATTCATAAGCATCATTTGCCAGCACTTCGTAATTCATTTCATCCGTATGTGGCGAGCGACCGTGGTTGCGCTGGTCGACGATATATACCTGATGGTTTTCTGCTAATTGCTTAGCAATCGTTTGCCAGTTATCCAACGAACCTAACAAACCATGTAAGATGATAATGGTTGAACCTGATTCGCCGAGTTTTTTATAGTTGAGTTGCAAGATTTTTTTTCTGCAATTTACGCAAAAGTAAAATAGATAGTATGGTTAATGTACTTTCAATACAAAGCCAAGTTATAATAAACTGACTCGGATTGCCTTCTGCAAATAAGCTATAAATTCTTCCAACCATAAAGCCGGCGCAATATAAGAAAACCAATATTAATCCTGTTTCTTGTTTTTTAAATGCTGCATATAATATGTATAAGCCAAAAAATAAATTGACGCCGCCATACATAGCGCGAACGGAATTAAGTGCACTGGTGTTGCCTAAAGTAACTTGCACATTATCCATAATAGATTGTGGATTTATAAAAGCTGGAATGGCAATACTTAAAAACGCGAATCCAACAATTACTAAGAATACGAGTGAAATTTTGTTTGTCTTTTGCATATAATTATTTTTATGCAAAAATGATTTTAGATAACTTATAAAACATTGACTACAATCAATGTTTTTTACTTTGATGTTTTCTACGACTCAAGGTTTCTGGTTGCATGTTTAGGTAAGATGCAATATATTTTTGCGGAACTTTTTGAAAAATATGCGGACTTCGTTGCAGTAGTTTATCATAACGTTCTTCAGGTGTTAACGTTAGAATTTCTACTTCGCGTTCTATAATACCAACCAATGCATCTTCTACAAAACAACGCCAAGCTCTTTCTATGGCTGGATAATTGTTGACTAACTTATAAAAATCATTTCTTTTAATAGCCAGCAACTCGCATTTACTTAGCGCCTGAATAAAATATTCTGATGGTTTATCTTTTACAAAGGATGGAAATGAACAGATAAAAGTATTATCATAAGCAAAGCCTACAGAAATTTCCTGTTCTTTATTCGGATAATACACACGCAACGTTCCTGTTTTGATAAAGTATAAATAATTTTCTTTTGCATCTGATTTTACTAAGAAATCATTTCGTTTTAGATGTATAGAAGTAGTCCAAAATGACAATAAAATTTGGGATTCATCATCACTCAAGTTAGACTTTAATTTAAATAATGAAATGATTGGATCTTGCATTTGGATTGATTCAACTTTCTTTGTGCCTATTGTAAAATTATACCATTTTACTTCTCTTCACCAAATAAGATAATAGAATTGGCTGGAAACCTTCGTTAATATCGGCTTCCACGAAATCGATTTTGTATTGCGCACATTTCAATTTCAGGCTGGCTTTGCGTTCCTGCATTTTTTCCACATAAAAATCTTTCACCTGATTGGGTTGCAATTTCAACTCTTCACCGGTTTCCAAATCCACAAATTTATATGGTCGGTTTTCAAACGTAAAATCCAGCTCTTTCGCTTTATCCATTACGTGAAACAAAACCACTTCGTGTTTACTATGTTTGAGATGTTGCAGCGCCAGAAAAATAGCATTTTCATCGGTACTGTCCAGCATATCACTGAATAAAATCACCAGTGAACGCTTGTGAATAGAGTCGGCAATCTGATGTAAACATTTTGCAGCATCTGTCGTTTTTTGTACAGTCGGAATTGTCAGCAGTTTGTACAATTCGTTCATCAGCAATTGATGATGTATGGCGTTTGTTTTGGCTGAGGTTTGTGTTTTTATTTCGGAATCAAAAATTGTTAAGCCTACTGCATCGCGTTGTTTTTTCAGCATATGCATCAAAGCCGCAGACGCCACACAGGAAAATTCAATTTTATTCAGCTTTCCTTTTTCACGTTCCTGCGGAAAATACATCGACGAAGAAGCGTCTATAACAATCTGGCAACGCAGATTCGTTTCTTCCTCAAATCGTTTGGTATATAATTTTTCCGTTCGTGCAAAAACTTTCCAGTCGATGTCTTTGATGGAATCGCCCGGATTGTGCAAACGATGTTCGGCAAACTCTACGGAAAATCCGTGATACGGACTTTTGTGTAAGCCGATAATAAAACCTTCCACTACCTGACGAGCCAGAATATCGAGTTGGTCGAACTGAAGAAAATCTTGTTGCTGGATAACCATATTAACTGCTAAAATAAGTATTTACAAATTCTTGAGGTGTTACAATTTGTAAATTTTTATAAGAATTGAAATTAAAATGATTTGTATTACCTGTGATTAAAAAATTAGCATCTGAAATTTCACCTAATTCTAAAAACCGATTGTCAAAATCATCTGTTACAACTGTTATTTTTTCTGTTGGTGAAAAATATATTGCTATTTCATCTAATTTACTTAATAAGATTTCTGCATTTTGTAAAAATGTAGGGTATTTTCTAAATTTCCCACGATGCAATACTTCAATATATTCTGCAAAAATATCTTTAGACAAAACTAATTGAACTTTTTTGGGCAAGATAATATCAAATACAATTTGTTTAGGAAAACTATTGCCAATTAGAGAAGAAATTACAACATTGGTATCAATGATTATTTTTTGCATTTCTTACAGCAGCAATTTCTTCATTAATTTCTTCCAATGTCATTTTAGACAAACCAACTTCTAAAGCAATATCATTACATTTTTGAAGTGCTTCTTTCGCATATTCAACACTCATTTTTTCTTTCAATTCGTCAAAAGAAATAGTGTTATTTGCTAAACCTAAAGAAGCAAAATCAACATCATTTATTGGAACATTTAATGTTTTCATCGAAATTAAAATTACAAAAAATATTGCAAAATTGCCAATTCTAATAAAAAAAGGTATAAGAAAAGTAATTACTTATTCCTTATACCTTTTTAACTTATAACTTATGTTACTACGCCATTGCCGCTTCAATCTTTTTCTTCAAATCGCCTTTAGAAGCAACACCTACGTGTTTGTCAACAATCTGACCGTTTTTGAAAATCAGCAAAGTTGGAATGCTCATGATGCCGTATTGCGCTGCAATTTCGCGGTTGTCATCTACGTTTAATTTACCGATAGTTGCTTTACCTTCAAATTCTTTAGATAAATCTTCTACCACAGGACCAATTAGACGGCAAGGACCGCACCATTCTGCCCAAAAATCTACTAATGCAACGCCTGCATTGTCTAAAACTTTCTCTTTAAAGTTATCGTTTGTGAATTCTAATGCCATGATATTTTTTGTTTTATTAATTAGTATAACAATATTTCCTTAATTCAGTTCCAAAATTACACAAAATGCATTGAATATTTTAATAAGAATTACTGATTTTGTGATAAGTAAAGTCTATCTCTTTATTTAAACACATAGTTCCGAAGTTTCGGCACATAGATTTTTTCTATAGCAGAACAGACAAAGCGATACGCTAGAATGCTAGAGTTAAAACATAGTCGTAAGCGAAGCTTACACTATGCGTTTCTTTTGCTAACTGAAACATACTGCACATTTTTTTGCTTTACTTCTATGTATCTATGTGTTTATGTGTTTAAAATTTATCGGATGATCAATTCCTGAATTAAATCTTCCTGCAGGCGTTCATTTAAATTGGCTATAATCTTGGTTCTTGCCAGATACAATTCTTGTTTGAGAGCGGAAGATTCCAGATAAACAAACAATTTGCCTTGTTTGTAAAAAATACGTGTCGTATGATTGGTGATGTAGGTACCCATCAGCTCGTGCCAATATTTACGCACTTTCATTTCATCCATTTTTCCACCAATGCGCATCTCACGGATCATGTCGTCCAGCACATCTTTCAATGCCACAAATTTACTGTTTCTATACTTAGACAAGGTTGATGATTTTATAGTTGGTAATCATATGTTGTTCAATTAATGCCAAAATGGTCGGCTCGTCGGTATCTGTTATAAATACCTGACCAAAGTTATCATTATTAATGAGTTGAAATATCTTTGAAATTCTTCCGGCATCTAATTTATCAAAAATATCATCCAGCAATAGCAACGGACTGATTTGTTTTTCCATTTTTAACAATTCATACTGCGCCAGTTTCAGGGAAAGCAGAAATGTTTTTTGCTGACCTTGTGAACCTATTTTCTTCACCGGAAAATTGTTTAGTTCAAATATCAAATCATCCTGATGAATACCTTTTGTGGTACGTTGTGCATTTCTATCCTGTGGTAAGGAATCCTGCAAGAGTGTTTCAAACGTATTTTCCTGCAAATCTGCATCGTATCGTATACTAATTTCCTCTTTTCCATCGAATATTTGTCGGTAAATCGTTTTGAAAATCGGAATAAATTTCTCTAAAAAAGCTTTTCTATACTCAAAAATCAGGTTTCCGGCATTTACGAGCTTTTCATTATAGATATCCAGTAAATTTTTATCAAACGAGCGATTTTCAAAAAAAGACTTCAATAACGCATTTCGTTGTGCCAGTATTTTATTATAGATAATAAGTTGCGTCAGGTATTCTGTTGAAAACTGGCATAACGTGGCATCCATAAATTTCCGTCTGAGTTCGCTGCCACCCAAAATCAACTGATTATCATCCGGTGTGATTATTACACAGGGAAATTTTCCGATAAAGGCAGCCTGTTTTTCTATTTTTGCTTTATTGATAAGCACTTCTTTCTTTTCCTGCTTCAAATATTTTATCTCAAGTAATTGATTATCATTGTTTAAAATAAAATTAGTCTCGATTCTAAAGAAATTATCTGCAAAATTAGGAACCAATACATCGGACGAAGAAAGATAGCTTTTGGTGAGGCAAGAATAGTAAATGGCATCCAGCAGGTTAGTCTTGCCAATACCGTTATTTCCGACGATAAAATTGAGCTTTTCCGAAAAATCTATGGCTTTAAACCCGTAATTTTTAAAGTTAGTAAGCTTAATTTGTTGAATATAGAACGGATTTTCCGACATTTTGTAAAGATACACTCAAATTGGTGAATAGTAAAAAGTGAACGATACGTGGATAAAAAATTTTATAAATCCGCTAAAAATCGTACCTTTGCGCTCTATTTTAACGCAAAATTATGGCAAAGAATAAATCAAAAGGCACGGAGCACGATATTTTAGAAGACGGTAATGCAAAATTAACCGGTATATTTTCTAATGCAGAATACTTTTTTGAACAATATAGAAATATCATTTTAGGTGCTATTGCAGTTGTTGTTCTAGCTATTGGTGGCTGGTGGGCATATACTAATATGGTGAAAGGTCCGAAAGAAACCAAAGCAAAAGATGCCATCATTTATGCACAAAAATATTTTGAAGTAGACTCCATGTCATTAGCCTTAAAAGGTGATGGTACACATTTAGGTTTTGAAGCTGTTGCAAAACAATACAGTGGAACTGCTGCCGGAAATCGCGCTGCATTTGGTGCCGGTGTTGCCAGTTTAAAATTAGGAAAATTTGCAGAAGCGATTAAATATTTAGAAAGTTTCAAAACGGAAGATCCCTTGTTAAACTCCAGAAAATTTGGCTGTATGGCAGATGCATATGCAGAACAAAACCAAATGGATAAGGCTATTGAAAATTATAAAAAAGCAGCCGATGCTGCCGATAATGAACTTACAGCACCAACGTATTTATATCGTGCAGCACTTGCTTTGGAATTAAAAGGAAGTAAGAAAGATGCCTTAGAGCTTTATAAAAAACTGAACAAAAACTATCCAAATTCTCAGGAAGGAATGGCTGCAGAAATTTCTGTTGCAAAACTGGAAGCGGAAACACTTTAGTCAATTATGATTTATGAGTTAAGATTTATGAATTAAAAAATAAATCTCAAATCTTAAATCTCAAATCTCAATTTTAACATGGCCTCTGCTTTACAAAATCTATCTTCGTACGATACAGAAAAGGTACCGAATGGAAACGGCAAATCATTTGGAATTGCGGTAGCTGAATGGAATAAGCACATCACTTTTGAACTGCTGAAAGGTTGTATGGAAACATTGATACAACATGGTGTTTCTGAAAATGATATCCATGTACATTTTGTTCCGGGCACGTTTGAATTACCATTTGCCGGTAAAAAATTAGCGCAGCAACATCATCTTGCCGGTGTTATCTGCTTAGGCTGTGTGATTAAAGGCGAAACTGATCACGATATTTATATTAATACTTCTGTTGCAAATGCTTTGCAAACACTGAATATAGAATTTGATATTCCATTTATTTTCGGCGTACTCACACCGAATAACGAAGCACAGGCACTGGACAGAGCCGGTGGCAAACACGGAAACAAAGGCGTGGAAGCTGCAGTGACGGCTCTGAAAATGAGTGCCATTTAGATTTTTAAAATGGATCCTGAAACAAGTTCAGGATGACGTACGTTGAGTTTTACTCAATTTTATTCCACAAAAAGTTGTTATATTATTTATGTTGTACGAGCACACGTCATGCTAAACTTGTTTCAGCATCTAAACTATCCTATTTTTCACTATGTTTGTATGAAATAACTCAACCATGAGCGAACTAAAAAATAGTCTTTTCATCATTACCGGTGCAGGTTCCGGCATTGGACAAGCATTGACTTTAAAAGCGATTGCTGAAGGTGCAAATGTCATTGCAGCGGATATTAACGAACAAGGCCTGGATGAAACGATTGCGCAGACAGACGGCAAAGCGGAAAAGTATATTCTGGATGTTGCCAACCATGCAGCAATCATTTCTTTTGCTGCAGACATTATCAAAAAGCATCCAAATGAAAAGATTATTTTGGTGAATAATGCAGGTGTTGGTTTGGCTTCCGGAAATTTTACCGAAACGCCTTTAGATGATTTTGAATGGTTGATGAATATAAATCTGTATGGTGTTGTGCGTATGACCAAAGCATTTCTGCCGCATTTATTGAAGCAAAATAAAGGTCATATCGTCAATGTGTCCAGCATTTATGGATTAGCAGGCATGCCTACCAATTCGGCGTATTCAACGGCAAAATTTGGTGTGAAAGGTTTTACAGATGTATTGAAAGCAGAATTATTAAGAACAAACGTTAAAGTGTCATCTGTGCATCCTGGTGGTATAAAAACGAATATTGCCAGAAACTCACGTATCTCATCTACACAGGATATACAACTGGCAAAAAAAACGATGGCTAAATTTGAAAAAGTAGCATTGAAAATGCCTGCTTCCAAAGCGGCTGAAATTATTATAGATGGCATTAAAAAAGATAAATCGCGTATTTTAATTGGAAGTGATGCAAAAGCGTTAGATTTTATTGTGCGTCTTTTCCCGAATAGTTATCATAAAATAATTGCGAAAGTTTTTAAGTTGTAAGAATTTAACACACAGATTTTTTGTCACAATAGTTCCGAAGTTTCGGAACAAAAGGAACAAAAGATTCTAAATTACTGTTTAGGTCTTTTCTTTTGTGTTCTTTGTATCTTTTGTGCTGTATATTATAAATTTGATTTCTATTTTTTAACTTTACTCTATGACATCTACAGCAGTTACACCAGATGAATACATTAACTCTTTACCTGAAGACAGGAAACAAGCAATCAATGAATTACAAAAAGTAATCAAGAAAAACTTACCTAAAGGTTTTGAAGAAACGATGCAATACGGTATGCTTACTTATGTAGTGCCGCATAAATTGTATCCTGCAGGTTACCATTGTAAGCCTACAGATGCGTTGCCATTTTTGAGCATTGCTTCGCAAAAGAATTTTATTGCCGTGTATCACATGGGAATTTATGCCGACAAAAAACTACACGATTGGTTTGTGGCAGAATTTACGAAACGCAGTACTACAAAATTAGATATGGGAAAATCTTGTATTCGCTTTAAAAAACCGGATCAAATTCCGTTTGATTTAATTGGTGAACTGGCTTCTAAAATAACGGTGGATGCATGGATTGCGATTTATGAAAAGAATTATAAAAAGCAAAATACGTAAAGAAATGATTTTCAAAACCTGAAAAGTTTTAAATTAAACAACATCATAAAATTATCCATTTAAATAAAATATAGATTCAATTGGAAGCTATACTAAACTCAAAATTACTATAGAAAATTTGTTTAAATACATCTAAGAAAATCCTTTTCCCTTTTTTTTCTACAACAAACTAATTGTGAACAAAATTCCATTTATTGCCAGAAAACTGCAATTATATTTATGGCAAGAAAGTAATCTTATAAAGAATTACATTTATCATTCACAATTATCGTATATTTAGTGTTTCAAAATTACGATAGATAAAAGTTAGTAATGAATTTTTATGAATTAGTTCATCGTTATCTGCCAGAAAAATATAATATAGGTGGTGAGTATTACCATACCGGCAGATATTTATTTATCACGGTACATTTATTTCTATTTAATTGCATTTACTTTTTAACAACATACTCATTTTTGGTTGGAGTTCCTTATACGCTTGAAATTTACGGGTACTTTGGAATTACTATGTTTATTTTCATGAGATATTTAATTTACAAAAACATCTCACCTTTTATAGTAATACAATTTTTTGCTGTAACAGTTTACTTAATGGTTACCGCATCTGTACTGGTAACCGGTGGCACCGATTCAGCAACATATACTTTTTATTTTATTATTCCTTTATTTACGGTAGCAATGGACAATCTGAAGTATACATTGATTGTTAGTATTATAATTTTAACTTCATCTGTTTATTTTTATTTATCACCACATATTCCATTACTAATAGAACCTCAGAATGTAAAAAAATTTTATTTATTTCACTACATAGGATTATTTGGATCAAGTATATCTATTGTGCTGTTTCAGATTTATTTTAGAATTTTAGATATTGCAGAATTAAAAAATATTAGAAAGCAATTAGAAGAAACAAACAAAAGATTACAAAAATTTGCAATCATCGCTTCTCATGATTTAAAAACACCTCTTAAAACAATTACAAATTTCACTCGAATAATCTACAGTAAATATGAATCCAATATTGAAGATCAGGATAAGGAACTATTTAAAATTGTGATGAAAGACATTCAAAACCTGAATAAGCTAATTGTAGATTTACTTGAATTTAGTAATATCACTAAAAATCTATCACCGGCACATCCTGTTAATTTGAATCTTTTGTTAGACGATATTCAACATGCATTACATTACCAGATACAAGAATCTAAAGCAAAATTAACGGTAGAAGATTTACCAGTTGTACTTGCACATTATTCACTTATTTATCAGCTGTTCCTAAATCTCATCAGCAACTCACTCAAATTCAGAACAAAAAATTTACCGACAACTATTAAACTATACACAACGCTTATTGATGAAAATTTTGTTGAAATCTGTGTTGAAGATAATGGAATTGGAATTCCTGATGAATTTAAGGATGATGTATTTAATCCATTTATGAAAAATCATCCAAATTCAAAAATTGAAGGACACGGTATCGGTCTTGCAATATGTTCTGAAATTATAGCATTTTATAATGGCACTATCTATGTAGAAAAAATGCAAAAACCAGGAACTTGTATAAAATTTAAATTACCAATTTATCAGTAGCAAGAAAAAAATAAAATTAACTAATGGAAAAATATAAAATAATTATTGCAGATGACCATCCAATTATACATATAGGTGTTGATATGGTTTTAAAAAAATCCGGCATATTTTATGAACTCGAATCAATTTATAACGGACATGATTTAATAGAATTACTAAACAAAAACACGTATGATTTATTATTGCTTGATATAAATATGTCAGGATCTCAATCTATTGAAGACACAGAAAATATTATTAGAAAAAATCCTAAAACGAAAGTGGTAATTTATTCGCAGCTTCCTGAAAAATTATATGTTATGCACTATTTAAAAATCGGTGCATACGGCTACATTGATAAAACAATTGATGATGGTAAATTCCTGGAAATTATATTAACCATTCTAAACGGAAAAAAATATTTTAGTCAAACTGCAAAAGAACTTATCTTAAACTCTTCCGATACATCTGCAAGATCGTCAAATAAAAACATCAATCCATTTCTGCAATTATCAATTCGAGAATTAGAAGTTGCCAGATGTCTAAAAATGGGATATGATTATAAACAAATAGCAGATAAACTTCAAATAAGTACGAGTACAATATCTACATATAAGTCCAGGATTTTTGAAAAGCTTAACATAAAAACACTTTCAGATTTTTTTGACTTGGTACATCAATACACTATATAACCACATTTAAAATTCAGTAATTAATATTCTTGTAGTAAAATAGCTACATGTAAATCTAAATATTATTACAACAATCAATTTAAGTATTCTTTAGTTTTAAAATACAATATTTAATTGTTTAGAAACATAAAAAACCAACAAGAGAGGCTGTCATTAGTGGCAGCCTCTCTTTAATTTTACTGAGCAATAATAAATAACAATAAAATTAATCACCAAACCAACTCCAACCCTTTTTTCTTAATCTGTTTGAAGCAGAAATCTTTGCTAGTTAATGGTTATTAATAATTGATAATCTATCGGGCAACATCCAATCAAATGGATCTTTGTATTTGCTTGCTAATTTTTTACAGTTAATTATTTTATATTTACTTATCAATTCTCATTTATGAAACTCTATACTATAGATACAGGCTATTTTAAATTAGATGGCGGTGCCATGTTTGGTGTGGTACCGAAAACTTTGTGGCAAAAACTCAATCCTGCTGATGAACAGAATATGTGCAGTTGGGCAATGCGTTGCTTATTGGTAGAAGATCAAAATCGTTTAGTATTGATTGACACCGGTATGGGTGATTTTATCGACGATACCTACAGAAAACGTTATCAGCCGTTTGGTGATGACACCTTGGAAAAATCGCTGGCAAAACACGGCTTCGCTCCTGCTGATATAACCGATGTTTTTTTAACGCATCTGCATTTCGATCATTGTATTGGTGCACTCAAAGACAACGGCAATGGCAAACCAACGCTGCGTTTTCCGAACGCCACACATTGGTCTTCGCATACACAATGGAAATCGGCCATGAATCCAAACGCAAGAGAGAAAGCATCCTACCTAAAAGAATATTTGCAGGAAATCTTCAATTCCGGAAAATTAAAGTTTGTGGAAAATGAAGAATTCGGTATGAAAAATATGGAGATTGAATTTGTCTTTGGCCACACCGAATCCATGATGCTGTGCCATATTTACAAAGGTAAACAAACTATTTCTTATTGTGCCGATTTGATTCCATCGCATCATCACATAAAGTTGCCATACATCATGGCATACGACATCCGACCAATGGATACCTTACAGGAAAAGACGATTTTTTTAGAAAAAGCATACGAGAACAATCATATCTTATTCTTTGAGCACGATAAAGATGTGGAATGCTGTACCTTGAAGCGCACAGAAAGAGGCATAGAATTTGATCAGTTG
>DAOORG010000010.1:0-5669 GCA_035389165.1 Chitinophagales bacterium | reverse complement strand
CTTTTTCCTCTTTCGCACAAATGGACAAAGCAGATAAATTATTTGCCGATTATAAATATGCGCAGGCGATTGAATTATATAAACCAATTGCCGATAAAGGAAACATCAGAGCTGTGCGTAAACTTGCAGAATGCTATCGTAAAATAAATGATTATGCAAACGCAGAAACCTATTATGCACTTGTAGTGGCAGATAAAAATGCTATTCCTAAATCGTATTTATATTACGGTCAGCTCCTAATGACCAACGAAAAATACGATGCTGCAAAAATATGGCTGCAAAAATACCTGGATTTAAAATCAGACAACGACACCGTTATCGCCAGGACGCTTTTACAATCCTGCAATGCACCGAAAAACAATGTTACCTCTGAAAGAAAAATACAGTTTAAAAACCTCAACGCTGTAAATTCAACAGCTTCTGACTTTTGTGCGGTTCCATACGAAAATGGCATTTTGTTTACGTCTGCACGTCAAGGAAAAACCAACGGAACTTCCGGTAGTGGTTATCAGGAAGTTTTTTTTGCCTTTCCAAACAGTGATAGCACTTATTCTATAGAACCTATAAAAGGTGTAGTCAATTCTAAAAACTACAACAGCGGACCGGCTTGTGTTGATACCATCAAACAAATTATTTATTTCACTAAGAATAATTTTCAATACGGCGATGCTATCACCAACAAGAAAGGTGATGTTACATTGAAAATATTTTCTGCTAAAAAAGTGAACGACAACTGGAAAGACATCAAAGAATTGGAATTAAATGACAAAGAGTATTCCTGTGCTTTTCCAAGTATTAACCGAGAAGGCAACATGCTTTTCTTTACGTCAGACAGAGGCGGTGGTTTTGGCGGAAAAGATATTTATTATTCCACCTTGCAAAATGGCAGCTGGAGCAAACCTAAAAATGCAGGAAAATCCATTAATACGCCTGGTGATGAACGCTATCCGTTTATTCATGCTGACGGAACTTTATATTTCTCATCTACCGGTTACCCTGGCTTTGGTGGCATGGATATATTCAAAAGTGTTCCCAATAAATTAGGTGAGTTCAGTAAACCGGAAAATCTGGGAAAGCCATTTAACGGACCTACTGATGATTTCGGGTTTTATTTAGATGGCAATTATAGCAACGGATTTTTCTCTTCTGACAGAAGTGGTGGCGTTGGCAGTGATGATATCTATCAGTTTGAATTTACAGATATTCCGTTTGAACTGAACTTGTATTGCGATGGAAAAGTTTCTGATGAGCTAAAAGTAAGTATTCAGAAAAACGGACAAGTCATAAAAGAAGCAGTGTACAATAAAAAACTTTCTATCTATTTAGACACCAATGCTAGTTATACTTTTGAGTGTACGAAAGAAGGCTTTACGACAGAACGTTTGGACATAAAAACAACATCCAATAAAAAGCCTGTAGTGAAATCTATCAATTTAATGACGAAGTAATTCGTGATATCAAATGCTAAGATAAACGCAGCGAAAGATATCGAACATTAAACACCAACCTTATCTATAAATCTTCTGTCGATATTAACGGTTGCATTTAATTTAAACAAGATGGAATACAATCCAAAGAAAGCACGATGCAAATAAATAGCATGACGTGAACCACGCATAGCACTCGGCTTTCTGAATTCCTTATTGGACATAATTTCTTCTCCGTGTGTTTGCAACTGATTATAAAAATCTCTGTCGCCAAAATAAAAAGTTTCGCTTTTCATTGGCAAAGACATATTTTGAATGGCTCTGACAGCTGTATCAAAAAATAAATTTTCTGTTTCTTTTGTATCGCTTTCCCGAAGCATATCCAGACCCACCAAACATTGACGTAATTTCTGCGGATCATTAAAAACATCATCTCTAACCAGCGAAAAATAGAAATTGTAAAAATCCTGTGGAATGGTTTTTACACAACCAAAATCCAGTACCACTAATTTATTATCTGCTGTTACCAAAAAATTTCCAGGATGCGGATCGGCGTGAAAACGCTGATGTTCATGAATGGATGAGTGCAAAAAATCCAACAAGGCCTGTCCTATCTGGTTCTTTTTATCCTGATTAGTTTCATTGTCTAAAAAGTGCTGCAGCGGTTTTGCTTCTATCCATTCCATCGTCAGGATTTTCTTAGCAGACAATTCTTTGTAATATTTTGGAATAATCAAATTTGGAATATGTTGTGTCGCTGCTGCAATTTCAGTACCGTTTTTTAATTCCATTTCATAATCACACTCTTCATTCAGACGCTCCTCAAATTCTTCAAAATATTGCTTTACATCTTTTTCTTTGACACCAATAAATCGCAACACCAATGGTTTCACCAGATTTATATCGGAATGAATACTATCAGCAACACCAGGATATTGTAATTTCACGGCCAGTTTGTGTCCGTCTTTCCAGGCTTCATGCACCTGTCCGATAGATGCAGCATACACCGCATTAACATTAAATTTATCGAACACTTCATTAGGTGCTTTTCCGATGTATTTTTTAAACGTATTCATTACCAGCGGACCACTCAATGCCATCGCACTGTTTTGTGCTAAGGCAAATTTATCAGCAAATGCTTTTGGCAACAACCCATTATCCATACTCATCATCTGTGCAATTTTCAAAGCACTTCCTTTCAGCTGACTCATCAGCTTAAACAACTCTTCAGCATTTTTTTCATTCAATGAATTTTCATCCACTTGGCTGCCAACTGCTTTTTGAGCATTGTGTTTTATATAATTGGCACCCACTTTCATGCTGGTTCTAAAAACCCGTGATGCACGTTCTACCTTGGATGTCGGTATTTTATCTTGTTCGGCTGACATGTTAATTCGTTATAAGTTATTTGTAGTGCGTAATGCAAAAATCATTTTCTCAATTTCAAAAAGTTTTGAATCAAATCCAATCCTGAATCTATAGCATTTGGTGCCAGCAAATCAAATACAAAATGAATAGTTTTTTCTACCATTACATCTGTGTTTTCTTTATTTTCACTTTTATCATTTGCCCAAAAAAGTAAGATGGATAAAAATGCGTTCCAGACAGATTGATTGTAATAATTTGCAATAAACGGTCGAGCCTGAATCTCACCGGAATTGGTGCCTTCAAAAATCAATGCATCCATGTGTTTATTGAAATCATGCTTCAATTCACTTAAAATAGTATTCTTTAAAAAAAGAAAACGTTGGTTTTTTAAGAGTGTTGCATATTTTTCTTCATTCGTATTAATTGTTTGCAGAAAGGTATAAGTAAAAGCCAGCATTTTTTCTCTGACTGAATAATGACTGTAATTTTCATCTTCCTGACAGATTTCCAGTGTCTTATCTAAAACAGAAGTCCATTCAAATTGTAATTGTGTATCCATGATTCGTTTAAAAATTAAGTATGGCAAAAAAGAATAAAACAAAATATCTGCCTGCTCCTAAACATTATGCCATTAAATTCATTTGATAATAATAATGTTCAAATTCAAAATTAGTTCTATTAAATCAATTATTTTTGTTAGAAATTGTTAAGCGATGCATTCTATTGAAGAATTAAGAGATATTTTTTCAACGTATTTAAATCAAGAATCGTTCCAACAGGAGCCCAAAAACCTGTATGAGCCGAATAATTATTTTTTACAGATAGGTGGAAAACGCTTAAGACCAACTTTATTGCTGTTAGCTACTGAATTATTTGGAGGAAAAATAGAAAATGCATTACCGGCATCGTTAGCCATTGAATATTTTCACAATTTCACGTTAATACACGATGATGTGATGGACAACGCACCGGTGAGACGCGGTTTTACAACAATTCACGAAAAATACAATTTAAACACAGCAATTTTAAGCGGCGATGTTTTGATGATAAAAGCCTGTGAATATTTAAGTAAAGTAGAAGGCATTTATTTTAAGCAAGTTTTTGATGTGTACACAAAGACTGCCATTGAAGTTTGCGAAGGACAACAATATGATATTGATTTTGAGACACAAAAATCCGTATCGCATAGCGAATACATTGAAATGATTCGTTTAAAAACTTCTGTTCTTTTAGCAGCCAGCATGAAAATCGGTGCAATATTGGGTGGTGCCAATGAAACAGATGCTGAATTGCTGTATACCTATGCGGAAAACCTGGGCATTGCATTCCAGATTCAGGATGATATTTTGGATTGTTTTGGAGATGAAGGATTAGTCGGCAAACAACCTGGTGGTGATATTATTCAGAATAAAAAAACCTTGCTGCTGATTGAAGCAATGAGATTAAGTAGTGTACAAAATGACATTAGACTGAATGAATGGCTAAATAAAACAAGCTATTTGAACGAGGAAAAAGTAAGCAGCATTCAGCAGATTTTTAAAGAATACAATATTAAACAGTTTGCTCTGCAGCAACGTAATTTTTATGTGGAGCAATCTATGCTGGCATTGGAAAACATGAATCTCGACACGACTAAAAAATCCATTCTTAAAAGTCTGGTAGACTATTTAGTTATTCGAAATTTTTAGTTCGCTAAAGTTGCTACGGTAGCATTTTTTGCCCAATTGATAAGCAGTTGTTTTTGCGCATCGTTCAGTTTAGCATTTCTGTGAATGATGGTATAACTAAACAATGGCATTTCATCTTTCTCTAATACTTCTGCGACTTCATCCAGTTTATGTTTTGCTTTTTTAGCGGTGTAGTTTCCTATGTCAGAAAAATCGAGATGTTGTTTACCTTCTACTACGTGGCGATTGAGCCACCACGCTATTGGTTGAATAGTATTATACCATGGATAAACAGTATTGTTGCTGTGGCAATCATAGCAAGCAGTTTTCAAAACCAATAAAACATCATCAGGCACATTGGTAACTTTTGTGATATCTGCCGCTGACAATTCTGTACTTTGATTTTTCTCTTGATGGAAAAACTGTAT
This sequence comes from Chitinophagales bacterium, assembly GCA_035389165.1. GTDB lineage: Bacteria > Bacteroidota > Bacteroidia > Chitinophagales > JADIYW01 > JADJSS01. Next base: position 779 of record DAOORG010000010.1, on the reverse strand, counting down.
AATGATTAAAAAGACAATTAAAACCAACAGCGCTACTTTCTTTTTCATAAATAAAGATATTTTTTCAAATTTAGTTAACTTTATCAATACGATGAGAAAATTAATTTTATTTATCACTTTTATGGTTTCTCTTCAGGCATTTTCTGCTGCTTATTTAAAAGTAATCTACATAGCAGACCATAAAACAGAATGTGGAACAAAAAAATGCTATTTAATTAGAGACACACCAACCGATACATTCACTGTTTTTGATAAAGAAATCGAAGGGTTTTCTTATGAAGAAGGGTTTGAATATTGTATTATAATTGAAGTGCAAACTCCGGGAATTTCAGAACCTGCCTTACCGTTTGATTCCTCTCAGGTGAAATATGTACTGAGTGAAATAAAATCTAAAACAAGAAAAAATAACGCAGATACATTAAAAAAAACAATCGTTAGTATTCCGGACAGCAGCAAATGGACACTGTATAAATTAAGAATGAAAGATGGAAGCACCAAAACGTTTACCATTCAAAAGGCATTTTTACAATTTAATACTGGTAACAATATTGTCAATGGAAATACAGAATGTAATGCATTCAATGCAGGATTTTCTGCAGACAGTACCTCGTTTAAATTTGATAATATAGTGACCACAAAAATGGCATGTGGCAAGCATTCTATTGAGCCTGTTTTTCTGGATATGCTGCAGAAAACAACATCTTTAAAAATTACTTCTAAATTATTATACCTTTTTAAAGGAAAAACATTACTTGGTTTGTTTACACGTAAAAAATAAA
>DAOORG010000009.1:14352-21226 GCA_035389165.1 Chitinophagales bacterium | reverse complement strand
TTCTTCATATAATCTAATTTTATTGAAAATCGTAATACAATCGCCGTGCCAAAATATTTTTTATTAATGGTATTATATTTATATTTGTTGAAATAATAGTTTATATGAAAGTAATTATGACGCGCTATTCAATCTCCGGTATGCTAGAAGAAACTGGCGATGACATTAATTTTATCCATATCTTTTTTAAGATTGATGATAAACCAGAATACAAAATGCCTTATATCGTTCCTTATCAGGATTTGTTGCATTTTATTTTAGAAACTGATAAAGCAACTGGCCATTATTTAGATAAGATACGTTCAGGTATTCACGGATATGGGCCTAAACACAGCAAAGTATTTAAAATAATGGAAGATGAAGGTTTTAATTTAGAGCCTTTTATAATTCAATATCTTGAAAGTAAAGATGAAGTCTTTTTTCAGCAATTTGATGAATGGTGTTCCAGATTGCAATTTTCATCAAACCAAAAGGAAGTTAAAGATTCTTTTGAAAAGCTCAAATCAAAAGTTACTCCGGAGTACTGTTTAAATAATATAAATAAAGATGCATTTAAAGATGCATTAGACCAGGCGATACATGAAACGACACTTAAATATTTTCCCGGATTATTCGAAAAAGGAGATAAGCACATTGCCGCCTACAAGAGCAAATTAATGGATACTACATTTTCTTTTTATTCAGAAATAGATAAAATAATGCATGATAAATTTAATCCTTACTGGGAAGAAAAATATAATGCAAGCCAACAACAGAAATAAACTAAACAGAAGTAATCCACCAGGTATTTCCAAAAGTGTCTTTTACGCCGCAGGTTCTGCCATAAGGTTGGTCAGTTAATTCCATGATTGTTGTGCAACCCAATTCCAGTGCTTTTGCATAAGATGCATCGGCATTTTCTACATAAATAAACAAACCTGCCGGTTCGGTTTTCCATTGGTCAGTGGCTTCTGCACACATGATGCTGGCATTGCCAATCTTTAATTCGGCATGCATTACGGTGGTTTCACTTTCATCGCGGAAATGTTTTTCCGTAACTTCTGCACCAAATAGTTCTTGCATAAATTGCAGGAAAGACAACGCATCTTTTATAATAAGATAAGGCGTTACGGTTTGGTATTGTGTAGGAATGGACATATCTACTATTGTTTAAATTATTAATTTCACCGCAATATCAGGAATTTCACTTAACAAATAAAATAAATCCTTTGTGATGCGAACACCTGTTTTTCCGGATTGAAAAGTAAGTGGTTGTTCATTATCATCGTAGAGATAAATGGTGAATGGTTTCTTTCCATTGTGTTTGGAAATTATTTTATAAATTCTGTCAACTGTGGCTTCATTTAAATTTTTATAGTGCAACATTAAGCGTAAGCCTTTGCAATATTTTTCCAGTACATCCTGCAGAAATTCCATCTGACTTACCTTCAGTTCATATTTATCTCTATCGCGATAACTTTGTTTATAAAATCCTTTCAGATATAGTCTGTTTCCTTGTTCTAAAAATGCAAGATATTTGTTGTAGTCTTCACTGAAGAATGCAAATTCCATAGTGCTGTCTAAATCTTCCATTACTACAATTGCCCAAGGTCTGCCGTTTTTATCCATGCGTTTGTTGACACTGGAAACCATGCACGCTACCGTTACTTCTTTATCTCTGAAGCGTTCCATATCATCGAACGTAGTGTTGGTGTAGTTTTTTATTTCCAGCTCAAAATCATCCAGCGGATGTCCTGAAATATAAATACCGGTTACTTCTTTTTCTTTTTGTAATTTCTCAAACGACTGCCATGGGTTGGTGTTCGGAATTTCCGGTTCCGGAATTTCTGCATCTGCCGTGTCGCCAAATAATGAAAATGCCGTAGATGCATTTTGCTCCTTCACATTGTTTCCAAAACGAATGGCTAATTCTATGAAAGAGGAATCGTCTTTGTATTTATAAAAATATTGTGCACGATGTGTATTTGGAAAACTATCAAACGCACCGGCTTGTGCCAGCGATTCTATATTCTTTTTATTGACAGAACGAGAATTCACTCGTTTCGTTAAATCAAAAATGTTTTTGAACGGTCCGTTTTTTTCGCGTTCAATTAAAATATCTGTCACGGCAGCTTCACCAACACCTTTTATAGCAGATAATGCAAATCGAATTTCACCTGCTTTATTTACGGAGAAACGCACATCGCTCTCGTTGATATCCGGACCAAGCGTAGGAACCTGCATCCTGCGACATTCACTTAAAAAGAAATTGATTTGTTTGATGTCACTCATGTTGTGCGATAACACGGATGCCATATATTCTGCCGGATAATGTGCTTTTAAATAGGCTGTCTGGAAAGCCACAAATGCATAGCAAGTGGAGTGCGATTTGTTGAATGCATACGAAGCAAATTTTTCCCAGTCCACCCAAATCTTTTCACAAACTTTTGTATCGAGTTGGTTGCTTGCACAGCCTTCCATAAACATGGGTTTCAAAGAGTCGAGTTTTGCTCTGTCTTTTTTACCCATTGCTTTTCTCAGCTCATCTGCTTTACCTTTCGTGAAACCTGCCAGTTTTTGCGAAAGCAACATCACCTGTTCCTGATAGACGGTGATACCATACGTTTCTTCGAGCAAGTCTTTCATTTCCGGCAAGTCGTAGGTCACTATTTCTTTACCGTTTTTTCGGGCAGCAAAGCTTGGAATATAATCCATTGGACCTGGACGATACAAGGCATTCATCGCAATTAAGTCGTCAAATTTATCCGGTTTTAATTCACGCAAATATTTTTGCATACCGGCACTTTCAAACTGGAACGTGCCGATGGTATCGCCTTTTTGATAGAGTTCAAATGTTTTCTTATCGTCTAAAGGAATGGTATCTAAATCAATTTTTATTCCGTGAATTTTTTCTATTAATCGCAAGGCATCGCGCAGAATTGTTAAGGTTTTTAACCCTAAAAAGTCCATCTTCAGCATGCCTGCAGATTCGATAATACTGCCATCAAATTGAGTGACTAATAAATCTGCATCTTTTGCCGTGCAAACCGGAACATAGTTGACGATATCATCCGGTGCAATGATTACTGCAGATGCATGAATACCTCTGTTGCGAATGGAGCCTTCCAGATCTTCCGCCAGTTTTAAGGTGCGTTCCTGCATTTGTCCGTTGTGGCGAAAATTGCGTAATTCTTCCACTTCTTTAAACGCTTCTGCTAAGGTTACTTTTGGTCGCTCCGGAACGAGTTTAGACATTTTATCGGTATCTGACAACGGAACTTTTAAAACCCGACCTACATCTTTGATGGAACTCTTGGCAGCCATAGTACCATACGTGATAATTTGCGCCACCTGATTTTTTCCATATTTGTCAATCACATAATCGATTACTTTTTGTCGTCCTTCATCATCAAAGTCAATATCAATATCCGGCATGGAAATACGATCCGGATTCAGGAAACGCTCAAATAGTAAATTGTATTTTATCGGGTCTACATTCGTAATGCCAATGGCATATGCAACAGCAGAACCTGCGGCAGAACCACGACCTGGTCCTATAGAAACACCCAGTTTTTTCCCTTCATTAATGAAATCCTGAACAATTAAAAAGTAACCCGGAAATCCCATATGTTGTATGGTTTTCAGTTCAAAATCGAGTCGCTCAATAATATCAATGGGTAAGATCTCGCCCCAGCGTCTGCGTGCACCATCAAAAGTTAAAAATTTAAGATAATCATCCTGATTAGTAAAGCCAACCGGAAGTTTGAATGCCGGTAATAATATATCACGCTGTAGATTCAGCGATTGCACTTTTTCTGCAATCTCTAAAGTATTTTCAATGGCAAATGGAACATCTTTAAATAGTTCCTTCATTTCATATTGCGTCTTGAAAAAGAATTTATCATTTGGAAATTTAAATCTGTCCGGATCTATAAAATCTTTTCCGGTTTGCAGGCACAATAGAATATCATGTGCTTCAGAATCTTTCTGGTCTACATAATGAGAATCGTTAGTAGCTATTACTTTTACTTTGTGTTTTTCTGCAATTTTAAGTAATTCCTGATTGATGCGTTCCTGACTCCAACCGGTATTATCCAGGTCATAAATATCGTGTCGTTGTAATTCAATGTAATAATCCTCTCCGAAAATATCCAGCCATTCCAGAAATACTTTTTCAGCCGCTTCAGGTCCTTTGTGAATCATGGTTTGCGGCACTTCTGCACCTACACAGCAAGTAGTCGCAATAATACCTTCGCTGTGTTGTTTTATCAAGCCTCTGTCCACACGCGGAAAATCCATGTAGATGCCATCGATGAAACCGAGCGATACAATTTTCATTAAATTTTTATAGCCAATTTCATTTTTTGCCATCAACAACTGATGGTAGCGTTTGTCTTTATTTTCTCTGGTAAATTTTTTATTAAAACGATCTTCCACCACATATACTTCGCACCCTAAAATGGGTTTGACGCCGTGTTTCTTGCAGGCAGCAAAGAATTTAAACGCACCAAACATATTGCCATGATCGGTTATGGCAACAGCAGGCATATTATCTGCTTTTGCTTTTTTTACCATGGCATCTACATCTGCTGCACCATCTAAAAGTGAATATTGCGTATGACAGTGAAGTGGAGCGAAATCGCACATAATAATTATTGAATTACTGAGTTTGAGAATTAGTGAATGAAGTTAATTTGAAAATCCCAAAAGAAATAAATTTGCAAATTAAATCTTGGTTGAATTCGATAAATTTTATCAACATTCAATTACTTTAAGATTTCTGTAGTTTGTTTGTGAATCTTGTTGTTGATTTTTTTATAGAAAAAAATAAAAATAAGTGTTCCGAAAATATTCATTAATATATCTTTTCGAGAATCAATATTTAATTGCCACAAAGATTGATGTTTGTACCAGTTTTGAAAAAATTCATTAGCAAATCCGATGATATTAAAGGTTACAGCAATCCTGATTAATTCATTTCCTTTTAATGATATTTTATTTTTTAAAATGGAATAATACACGGCAATTTTTAAACAAATGACAAAACCAAAAAGTAGATGCTCAATAGAATTAATAATGATTTCTATAAATGGATAAAATTGTGTTGGTCTGCCTCTTTCAATACAAATGAATACTGCATAACTGACAAAAATTGCATTTAATAATCTGTAGTTGTATATAGAATTGTATTTTTCATTTTGATTCAAATATTCTAACGAAATGAATAGAACAGGAAAGTAGTATAGAATCTGGAATTGCTTAGAAAATAGAATGATAATCAATAGAATCAATGCAAAAATTCTAACTGTTTTTATAGACATACTCAAATGTAACGTTGATTTCTTGAAACAACTTATTTTTAAGATTTGTTAGCATATTTTTTTCATAATCGTTTTATTAAAAAAAGCTCAGGCATTGCACCTGAGCTACACGCAACTAAGAATTATTGAAATTTATGAGAAACTCATAAAAAGGTTAATCATAGTTCTATGATTGTTTTATGGTATTTGTTTTTGTACCACAAGATTAGTTACTAATTTGATGTAAATCAAGTATAATGAGTAAGCGGTCGTTTTCAATGAGAATTCGGTCAAAGGTTCGCTGTTAACTTGAATAACTTTCAGTATATCTTGAAAGTTTTAAAACTTTGTATTAAATTTGAGTATGCAAATTAAAGAAGCAAAGCAACAATTCGTGCAGGCATGGGGCGCGCTTGGTTCTCAATGGGGAATTAATAAAACCATGGCTCAGATTCACGCGTTGATGATGGTTTCAACGGAGGCTTTAAGCACAGAACAAATTATGGAAGAATTATCTATTTCCAGAGGAAATGCGAATATGAATATCCGTGAGTTGACAGATTGGGGTTTGGTGACCAAGGTTTTTAAACCTGGTGAGCGAAGAGATTATTTTATTGGTGAAAAAGATGTGTGGAAAATTGCTAAACAAGTGGCAAAAATCAGAAAAACCAGAGAGCTGGATCCAATATTAAAATTGCTGAGTGAAATTAAAAATATTGATTCGTTTGTAAAAAATGAAGATAATAAGCATTTCCAGAAAATGGTTAATGACGTTCATAAGCTGGCCTTGAATGTTGACCGATTAATCGAAGGTATTTTTAAGGCAGAAGAAAGTTGGTTTTGGGACAAAATTCTAAAATTATTTGCCAAATAAGCTAGGTCAGCGTATCTTCTATATTTTCAAGTATACGTACTACAGCAGGACAAATTTCCGTGTTTTTTACTGTCAAATCTAAAATTTGATTCATTTTTTTTCTGTTGGTATGCGGATAATCTTTGCAGGCAAACGGTCGCACTTCATAGATGGTGCATTTATTATCATTTCCTAAAAAAGTACAAGGTGTTTTATGCAGAATGGTGTCACCATCATCATCTTTAATTACGTATTTTGTGATAAATTCTTTAGAAGAAAGTTGTAAATGCTTTGCTATTCTATTGATGTCTTCGTTGGTAACTAAAGCAGGTGTGGTTTTACAACAATTGGCACATTGCAAACAATCAATTTCAGCAAATACTTGTTCGTGTTGTGTTTGGAATAATTCATCAACATCGTAATGTTTCAGTTTTTTTAGTTGCTGAGTAATTTTTTGATATGCTTTTTTATTTTGTAAAGCATTGTGTTTTAGGTTTGATATTTCGTTTTGGAGATTCATATTGTATTTCACGCAGAGACGCAAAGGTCGCAAAAGAAATTTTTCGTCATTGCGAATGCATTTTAAATTTTTAAATTTATCATTATGGTTTATGCATGAAGCAATCTGTTCAGTTTTATTCAACAGATTGCTTCGTGCCTCGCAATGACGAGTTCTATCTCAGCTTCACCTTATATCCTTCTTTTTCCAGAATTTCTTTTACTTTTATTTTGAAATCGCCTT
>DAOORG010000009.1:0-14252 GCA_035389165.1 Chitinophagales bacterium | reverse complement strand
ACCTTATATCCTTCTTTTTCCAGAATTTCTTTTACTTTTATTTTGAAATCGCCTTGTATTACAATTTCACCATCTTTGGCAGAACCGCCAACACCACACTTGGTTTTCAGTAATTTTGCCAATGCTTCCAGATCTTCAGTTTTACCAATAAATCCTTCAACCAACGTAACAGTTTTGCCTTTGCGTTGTTTCTTGTCTATAGAAACAATCAGTTGTTGTTTGTTATTAGGCAAGGTTTCCGTTTCATCTTCTTCCGTCTCAAATTTAAAATCCGGATTCGTAGAGTAAACGGTAGCGGCACCTAATTTTTTTTTCCAATCGTCCATAAAAAATAATTGTATAATTTTAAAATTGCACCATTGAATAATTACAATGTGAAATCTTTATCAACCAAATAATTCAAAGCTTGTTTTTTGCAACTCACTTCGATGTAGTTTGTTTTTCCTTTATAGTCGCCGTCCATTTGTATGCTTTCAATCTTGTTTGTTCTGATTTTTAAGAGCTTATTTACCTGATGTGTTTCCAGCATTGACTGGCTCGCGATATCACCATACAATGCTTCATAAATGAGATTCGGCACTTTAGAACGGTCGAAATTTTTCACAATGGTGATTTCAAATTTACCATCATTTAAAATACTGTTTTTGGTAAACTCCACATTGTAACCCAATTGTCCGGTGCTGGTAATAAGCACAGTGAATGCTTCCGTTTCAATTGTTTTTTCATTATCAATTTCTATAGTAAAATGAGGCAGTTTGTAGGTGAACGCTGTTGTTAAAACACCTGTTAAATAAGCACCAATGCCACGAAACGGAATCTTATCGAATTGCTCCACCACTTTAGCGTCGTAGCCAATGCCAGCAGCCATAAAGAAAGGCTGTCCGTTTAAAATCAAGGCATCTATTTTAAATGCTTTTCCGTTATTGATGAGCTGAATGGATTTTGCCACATCAATGGGAATTTTGAGCTTTCGTGCATTCGCATTTCCTGAACCTGTTGGAATACTTGCCATGATAATTGGCTTATTCAGCAATACCTGACCTACTTCATTTTGTGTGCCATCGCCACCGGCAACAGCAACTATATCTATGCCTTCAATTAGTGATTGTTGAGCAATTTTAATGGCATGTCCTGCATATTTTGTAATGAAAATATCGTAATCAAATTTCTTTAAATCCAGATTTTGTTTTACTAAACGTTCAGAAAATTTAGCACCAAAGGTGCCGCCTGATTTTGGATTGACTATAAATCGAACTTTTTTCTTCATGCACTTATTCTTTATTCTCTTTCTCAAATTGTGAAATCAGTGATGCCACATGTTCCATCATATTAGATTCTATGCTTGCTGCATTTTTAGGATATGTTTTCAATGTTTTCTTGTCCTTCATCCATTTGATGATTCGGTCGTTTTTTAAATAAAACCGTTCCTCAGATTTGGTGAAATCAGAAGAACTAAATTCTTTAAAAGTAATTGGAAATTTATAAGTGTAGTATTCTTTAAAAATAAAAATCGGATGATTTTCTTCTATATAGCTAGAAATAACTGTCTTACCCATTTCTCCATAATAAATTTCCTTAATTAGTTTTATTTCATTCAATTGTTCAGTGTATACTGTAATTTCATTTCCTTCGGTAGATAAACCTTGGTCTGATTTTAAAATGGCAGTCTGATAATTCTTTGAATCTGTATTTATCTTTTCAACCTTGGTTCTTATCAATATGATATCATTTTCGCTTTGCGAGAAAACAAACGAATACAATGAAGTTAGTAAGAGAAAGAATATATTCTTCATTTCAATTTTTCATTTCAAAATTATCCAATCTCAGCTTTCAAACTCAAATCCAAACTTCTTACAGAATGTGTCAACGCACCCACTGAAATAAAATCAACACCGGTTTCTGCAAACGAGCGGATGGTTTCTAACGTGATGCCGCCGCTTGCTTCCGTTTCGTATTTTCCGTTTATTAAATCAACGGCTTCTTTCACCTTTTCAGGTACAAAATTATCCAGCATGATTCTATCAATGCCGCCGCACATGAGCACTTCTTTTACATTTTCTATGTTGCGCGTTTCTACTTCTATTCGCAAATCCAAATTATTTGCTTTTAGATATTCGTGTACTTTATTTACAGCTTTTGTAATTCCACCGCAAAAATCAATGTGATTATCTTTCAGCATAATCATATCGTATAAACCAAAACGATGGTTAAAACCACCACCAACAGTCACCGAGTATTTCTCCAGAAACCGAAGGTTCGGTGTCGTTTTCCTGGTGTCTATTACTTTTGCATTTGTACCTTCAATAGCTTTTACGTATTCGTTGGTTTTAGTGGCAATACCGCTCATGCGCTGCATGCAATTCAACACCAAGCGCTCAGCAGTTAAAATTGAAATGGCACTTCCATAAACATGAAAGGCAATATCGCCATATTTTATAGCTGAACCTTCTTTTATATGAATGTCTGTTTTTAAATCGGCATCCACTTTTTCAAAGACAGCTTTAGCAACTTCTATTCCGCATAAGATGCCATTATCTTTTACTAAAAGTCGAGCTTTACCTTGAGCATTTTTATCAATAGATGCTAAAGAAGAATGATCTCCTTCATGTACATCTTCACGCAATGCGTCTGAAATAAATTTGTCGAGCTCCTGTTTGTGAATCATATAACAAGATTAAGAATTTTTAATGATAAATTTAATACTATGAAAAGTCCCATTAGGGATTTAGGATTATTCTTTCTCGAACCGAATTTCCTGAATATAATTTACGCCATCTGATTTTTTGACGTAAATATAGGTTCTGAAATTACCGGAATTCGTTTTCAAACTGCCGATAACATATTGTGCACCATCTTGAGAGACTCCTTTGTGTACCACTGAAAAATCTCTGTTTGAATATTTACTTAAGAAGCTTTTTAGAATCATTTCTGCTTGCTCACTGCTATAATTATCTGCGTTTTCGTCGATGGTTATATCAACACGTTTGTCAAAATTTTTCGCAATGGCAGCAGCATTACCAGACTTTAAAGCTACCGGAATAGAACTTATTACATCCTGACTATCTGCCGGAAAGCAAAAAAGTAAACAAAATATAAAGAGCAATATTGGCTTTAAAAGCTTCATAAAATTGTATTTTCGCATAGTGTATTGCACATTTTGTGCCAAAGAAAGGCTAAAAATAGTTTTTTTTTAATAAAAATTAACAAAAGTGAGTCAGCAACAGAAAGCAATGTTGATAATTATGGATGGTTGGGGAATTAACCGCAATCCTGCATCCAGTGCTATTGAAGCAGCAATTACGCCGTTTACGGATAGTTTATATCTTCATTATCCAAACACAGGCCTGCTGACACACGGTGAATACGTTGGCTTGCCGGAAGATCAAATGGGAAATTCTGAAGTTGGACACATGAATCTGGGAGCCGGAAGAGTGGTTTATCAGGATTTGATGTTGATTAATAAAAAAGTGCAAACTGGTGAGTTAGGTGAGAATGAAGTATTACTGAACGCATTTGAATATGCAAAAACAAATCAGAAAAAAGTTCATTTCATTGGATTAGTTTCTAATGGCGGCATTCACTCACACATTAATCATTTAAAAGCATTAATTAAAAGTGCGCAAGATTTTGGTGTGCAGCATAGTTTTGTGCATGCATTTACAGACGGACGAGATACTGACCCGAAAAGCGGGTTAACTTTTATAGAAGAGTTAGAAAATTATTGTTCTTCAACACCAACTAAAATTGCATCTGTATGTGGTAGATATTTTGCCATGGACAGAGACAAGCGTTGGGAACGAATAAAACTTGCATATGATTTATTAGTGAAAGGAACAGGTGTTCAATTTACTAATGCTACCGATGGAATTAAAGCTTCATATGCTGCTGATATTTCTGATGAATTCATAAAACCAATTGTTATTACTGATAAAGCCGGACAACCAATTTCTGTTATTGATAAAGATGACGTTGTGATTTGCTTTAATTTCAGAACGGACAGGTGTCGGGAAATTACTACTGTACTCACTCAAAAAGACATGCTGGAAGTTGGAATGCAAACATTGCCATTGTATTATGTTACGATGACGATTTATGATGCCGATTTTGTAAATGTTAAAACTATTTTTGGAAAAGATAATATTCCGAATTCCTTAGGCGAAATTATTGCTAAAAACGGATTGACGCAATTGCGTATCGCAGAAACAGAAAAATACCCGCATGTTTCATTTTTCTTTTCCGGTGGAAGAGAAGAAGTATTTGATGGCGAAGAACGCATCATGATTCCATCGCCAAAAGTGGCAACTTATGATTTACAACCCGAAATGAGTGCGTATGAAATTAAAGATGCAGTAATAAACTACATAGATGATAAAACACCGGACTTTATTTGCCTGAATTTTGCCAATACAGATATGGTAGGTCATACTGGTGTGTTTAGTGCAGCCGTAAAAGCAGCGGAAACCGTAGATCAATGTGTAAAAGAAGTGGTGACAAAAGCATTAGAAAAAAACTATGCGGTACTGGTAACTGCTGACCATGGAAATGCAGACTATATTGTGAATACAGACGGTTCACCAAATACTGCGCATACTAAAAATATTGTACCCTTATTCTTTGTTAGTAATTTTTATAAAGACACTTTGCAGCCGGGAAAACTGGCTGATATTGCACCTACTATTTTAAAAATTATGAATCTGGAAATCCCAAAAGAAATGGATGGTACGCCATTATTCTAACTATGAAATATCTACTCATCATAACATTGTTTTTTGTTGCTTGTAAGAAGGAACAAAAAAATGAAGATTCAACTTCATTAGATAAAAAATATTTCGATTTGGTAAAAATTGTACAAGCTGATATCGATAATAATAGCACAAATAAATGTGGCGAAGAAAAAACGGTATCCATAAATGGAAAACCCGAATCAAAAAAGATAGATACTGTTGACTGGCAAAAAGAAATGCAATTATTGTTGGATTGCGATATTAATAAACCAAGCTGGAAAGGTAAGTATAATGTGCAAATTCTGAACGACAGTTTGAAGTATCTATACATAGCTGTTTCCACTAAAATTCCGGTTCGTCAGTTAGCAGTAAATTATGAACAAAAAAACGGAAGAATTATTTCTATAGAGATAAAGAAAAAAACCGGAACAGCACTGTTTTCTAACGAGCAGCAAATTATCTATTTTCCAGAAAAGTCATTTAAAGTGAATGGTAGTCAGCAAGCTCTGTTTATGCAAGACTTTAATTCGGAAGTGGAAATTAAATATCTTTGTAAAAATTAAAATCAGTTTTTAAAAGTATGATAACAAACACAAATCCGGCAGAAGGAATGCGAGACCTTAGTCCTAAAGAGGTCGAATTGCGGAATTATGTAACCGGAATAATAACGGATAGCTATAAAAAATTCGGATTTGCGCAGATAGATACACCTTGTGTTGAACGCATAAGTTTTTTAACAAGCGGCGATGGCGGCGACAACGAAAAAATGCTGTTTAAGATTTTAAAAAGAGGTGATAAATTAAATCTTTCATCAGCAAGTAAAGAACAGGACTTAGTAGATTTAGGTTTGAGATATGATTTAACAGTGCCTCTTTGCCGCTTTTATGCAAACAACAGAACTAAACTTCCGCAACATTTTAAAGTAATACAAGTTGGCAGTGTTTGGAGAGCAGAACGACCGCAAAAAGGACGTTTCAGGCAATTCACTCAATGCGATATCGATATCATTGGAACTGCTGGTGTTATTGCAGAAATTCAATTGATTTTAGCAACAGCAGCAGCATTACAGCATTTAAGCTTTACAAACTTTACGGTTAGAATAAACGACAGAAGGATTCTGGAATCGCTTGCGGCATTTTGTGGTTTTGAAGAAAGCAGTTATGGTAAAGTATTTATCATTTTGGATAAATTAGATAAGATTGGAATAGAAGGTGTGCAAAATGAATTACTGAAAGCTGATTATCCAGCGAATTCCGTAGAAAAGTTTATCAATATCGTTCAGAATGCGACAAGCTCCGATATATCAGTAAAAACTATAGCTGCGTTATTACCAAATATTCCGGAGCATGTGCTGGCAGATTTGAATCAGGTGATTGAAACTATTTCCTCACAAGCTCAAAACCATTATTCTATTAAGTTAGATGTGTCACTTGTCAGAGGAATGGGATATTATACAGGCCAGATTTTTGAAATTGGCATCGACGGATTTAGCAGCTCAATTGCCGGTGGCGGACGCTATGATAAGATGATTGGAAAACTGTTAAATGGAAAAGAAGAGATTCCTGCTTGTGGTTTTTCAATTGGATTTGAAAGAGTGCTTACTATTTTAGAAGAACAACAATTTAAGGTACCTGCCAAATCAAATAAAATCGCACTCTTGTACGATAATGATTTAACATCTTTTGATAGCTTACTGAAAGAGGCTCAAAAATTAAGACAAGATGGTAATATCGTTTCTTTAGAAATTCAAAATAAAAAAAATACAAAAAAGCAGTTGGATAATCTCACAGAACAGGGTTTTACCGCATTCGGAATTTATCAGCCAGCGATGCCACTCAATTTAAAAGACTTGCTTCCAAAAATATAATTTCAGCGATGATTGATTATTCAGAAATCAACAAAAGTTAAAATAAGTAGTAACAACCAACTTTTTTAAAAGATTTTGAACCTTTTCAACTTATTATGGTTATTAGCCTAATACGAAATGATGAATATAGTTTATTCCAAAAATACACCATGGTTCAAAGCAGTACTTTACATTGCAGGTGCTTATCATATACTTTGGGGTTTCTCGGTTATCTTTTTCCCATTTTTCTGGTTTGATTTAGCCGCGCTTGCGCATCCTAATTATACTCAACTTTGGCAATTCATTGGATTATATGAAGTGGTTTTTGGAGTCGGTTATTTAATGGCTGCGTCCAATCCGCTGCGTCACTGGCGTGTAGTACTGATGGGTTTTGTAACTAAACTAGCAGTCGTAATTGGATTTACTTATTTCTATTATCGTGGTGAAGAACCATTCGTTATATTCAACATGGTACTTTCTAATCACATTTTCTGGTTGATACCATTTCTTGTAATTTTATACAATGCATATCGTCATCAATATTTATTGGATAATGAGATGATACACTTAAATGGTTTAGAAGTTTCTGAGTTATTAGATTTCTACGAAACAAATAAAGGAGAAAGTTTGAGAGATTTATCGAACAGACAACCTGTAATGTTGGTTTTTCTTCGACATTTTGGATGCACGTTTTGCAAAGAAACCTTATGGTTTATTCAGAAATTAAGACCGGATATCGAAGCAAAAGGAACAAAAATTGTGTTGGTGCACATGCACGACGAGTCTAAAGCTAACGAAGAATTAAAAAAATACAACCTTCAGTATTTAGATACTGTTTCGGATCCTGAATCTATGTTGTACAAAGGGTTTCATCTGAAACGCGGCACACTTACTCAGGTATTAGGTTTTAAAGTATGGATTCGTGGTATTTATCTTTGGATTACCAAAGGTGCTTTCATCAGCAGTCCGGATGGCGTCGATACCTTTCAGATGCCGGGAATCTTCTTAGTACACAACGGCGAAATTATCAAACAATATATTCACTTGTCAGCTGCAGATATTCCACCTTATATGGAACTTGCAACCTGTGAAAATTGCTCAGCTGTCAATGCTATCTGATAGCATTCTCTTATTTTGTGTTAATATCAACTTTTTATTTCTTCAATCTATTTATTTTCTAGTTCTATTGATGTAATTTTAAAACACAAAATTAAAATCATGAAAAAACTCAGTTTCTTATTTGCAGCATTGTCAATAATGCTCATTTCTAATTTACAGGCAGCAAACGTACAATTGACTGTAAAATTAAAAAATGGTGATGTGGTTACAGGAAAAACAACATTGCCAAAAATTTCAGTTGTTACAGCATATGGAACGCTCACGATTCCAATTGAAAAGGTAAGCAACCTACGATTAGGTATTGTCTCTGATCATACAAAAGATGGCGCAGTATTGCCCGACCTAAGCAAACTGCAAACTCTAACAAATGAAGCAGAAGCTAAAGTAGTGTATGAAAGATTACTGGCTTACGGTTCACCAATTTTATCAACTGTACTAACTTATACGCAAAATCCATTTTATAAAATTTCTGACAGAGATAACTATACTATTGAACAATTAACTGATGAATTGTACAATAAAGCAGACTTAGCATCCGGCCAAACTGTAAATGATGCCGTTACTTTTGATGGTTCCAATTATATTGAAGGTTCTGTGGCATTTGGCGATATTACTATTCAGGCAGAATATGGTAACCTAACATTTAAACGCGATAAAATCGAAAGTCTTGATATTTCAGCCATTGAAGAAAATGTGTTGAGTGCAGATGGTAATTATAAATTGAAAGCAAGCTACCATATTTCAGGAAACGATAACAAAGGCTGGCTAAATACCGGTGTTAAAGTGAAAAGCGGTGATAAATTTGCCATTACGGCAACCGGTAAAGTGGTACTTAAAAGTCTTTCAGGCGGCACATACGGACCGGATGGTTACGTAAGTGGTACTAAAGATGGTGCGTATACAGATGATATGTCGACAAAATATGGCGCAGTGGTTTACAAAATAGGTGAGTACGGTGAAATGATGCAAGCCGGTTCTAAATTTGAAGGAACTGCAAATGAAGAAGGAGTTATTTATGTTTCTATTTATGAAACAGTTTATGATAAAACCAATACCGGTTCTTACAGCGTAAAAGTGGTTAAAAAATAACAGAATTTATTTTTATAAGTAAAATTAAAACCTTGAAGGAATTAAAACTCTTCAAGGTTTTTTTATTCAAAATAGCCAAAAGTATAAAATAAACCAGCACCTATAAAGTTGTTTTTAAATCTGAAATCATGCGTATATGAAAAATGAATACCTATACTGTGATGATGCGTATTAAATCGCATGCCTGCAAGCGATATTAAGCCGTAATCACTTTCTGTAAAATCTTCAGCTGCACTTAATATGTAGTTAAAACCTGTGCCGAAATATCCACCTAAAGTCTCGTGTTTTTTTTGGTTTTTAATAGCACCATGGCCAATATTAAATAAAACGGTTGCAGGTAATTGAACCTGAAAGAAATTCCCTTCAATCGGATTAAATCGCGCACCCATAGCAATTGGTGACGCCAATGAAACAGACATATTTTCTTTGATTTTAAAATTTCCTCTGGGCATATACTGTACGTAAGGTCCATAACTTGTCTGCTGTCCATTATTGATATTTCTTAGTTTTGACCAGAATCCAATACCTAAATCATGCATAAAATCTGCTGATTGGACATTGCTAAACAAAAGCATAAATAGTATAAGTGTAACGTATTTCATTTGAAACTTTAAATTGTTAAACAAAAAACTCATCAAATTGTTAGAATAATTGTGCTGAAAATTATTATAAATGTAAGCTAAATAATTCTTATTTTTAATCAACAACTATATCAATGATCGGATACCGTTTTACAAAATTTATTCCAACACTTGACCAAGCAGCAGCTGATTTTGATAAGTTGTTTACGGTACTAAGACAATTGCTAACCTATACTTCCGGCGATGTCAGCGAAGCATTGGAATGGTTGACAGAACTGGATAAACAATATAAGCTTTCTGATAATGCATACGGTATGGGTGATTTTATCCGAGATTTAATGGAAAAAGGTTATCTGCAACAGGAAAATCCGAAAAGCGATGTTTTAAAAATGACATCTAAAATGGAAAAGACGATTCGGCAAAAATCGTTGGAAGAGATTTTTGGTAAGATGAAAAAGTCGAGACGTGGAAATCATAAATCAAATTTTGGCGGCACCGGCGACGAACCAACCGGTGATATTCGACCTTATCAGTTTGGCGACAAACCGGAACAGATATTAATGACGGAATCGCTTCGGAATGCTCAGATTAATAATTCGTCTGAAGAATTTCTACTGCAGGAAAGTGATCTGGAAGTAATGGAGCAGGAATATCAGGCGCAAACGTCTACCGTCCTCATGATTGATATTTCACATTCTATGATTTTATATGGCGAAGACCGGATTACACCGGCAAAGAAAGTAGCCATGGCGTTAAGTGAATTAATTATGACGCGATATCCGAAAGATACCTTAGATGTAATTGTGTTTGGAAATGATGCGTGGCAGATTCAGGTGAAAGATTTACCGTACCTGCAAGTCGGACCCTATCACACCAATACAGTAGCAGGCCTGGAACTGGCAATGGATATTCTGCGCAGAAGAAAAAATTCCAACAAACATATTTTTATGATTACAGACGGCAAGCCAACATGTTTGCGTGAAGGCTTAACCTATTATAAAAACAGTTTTGGTCTGGATAGAAAGATTGTAAATAAATGCTACAATTACGCGGCACAATGTCGCCGGCTGAATATACCAATCACCACATTTATGATTGCAAAAGATCCTTATCTGCAACAGTATGTACAGGAGTTTACAGAAATCAATAAAGGCAAAGCATTCTATACATCACTCGATGGATTGGGTGATTTCATTTTTGAAGATTACGAACGAAATAAGAAAAGAAGAGTGCGCTAGTTTTATATTTTTTTTGTAAATTGACAGTACCAAAAACTAGTTACTATGTCAAAATACAAGAGTCCTTTGCTGAATCTTCTGCAAAAAAAATCAAGAATTTACTTAGATGGAATAAATGAAGAAGAACTGGAAGAAAAACAGTTTTATTCACGTCGAAAGTTTTTAGACACTTCTTTAAAATCTTCACTGGCGCTGGGTTTGGCAACATCCGTTCCTCTTTTTAATTCCTGCAAAAATAACAGCTCTTCAAGTAATGCATCATCCGATTCTTTATTAAAACCAAAAGTAGTTATCATTGGAGCAGGTATTTCCGGTTTAACCGCGGCACATTACCTGAAAAAATCAGGCGCAGTGAAATATGAAATCTATGATGCATTGAAACGATGTGGTGGCAGAATGCATACTATTTTAGAATTTCTACCTGGAATAACGCTGGATATTGGCGGTGAATTTGTGGATACCGGACATACAGAAATGCTTTCGCTCATTAAAGAATTTAACTTGGAAATGAATGATTATGCGGCTGATCCTTTATATAAAGGTGAAGGCAGAGAATGGTATGTTATAAATAATAAACGATACACCATGAAACAGGTGTTCAATGAATTTAAAAATTTCTTACCTGTTATTCAAAAAGACCTGGAATCTTGTGGTGAAAATTACGACACACCGGATGCTATTCGCTTAGATAAGATGTCGTTGGAAGAATATCTGGCAAAAATCGGAATTACTGGTTGGCTGCTTGAGTTGTTGAGATGTGGTTATTTATCCGAATTCGGTTTAGACCTGGAAGATAACTCAGCTTTGAATTTTATCG
Source organism: Chitinophagales bacterium (assembly GCA_035389165.1). Taxonomy (GTDB): domain Bacteria; phylum Bacteroidota; class Bacteroidia; order Chitinophagales; family JADIYW01; genus JADJSS01. The sequence goes on along the minus strand of DAOORG010000009.1, from coordinate 2,838 downwards.
ATATGCTAAGCGTAAGTGATGATAATGAAGTACAGCTTTACGGTGACAGTGATGAACGCTTTTCCATTAAAGGCGGTGTGGTGTCGTTAATAGATGCTATGGCTGCAGAGGTCGGAAATTTAAAGCTGGAACATAAACTGGTGGAGGTTAATAAGTCGGGAAACGGATATTCACTCATTTTTGAAAATGGGAAATCAACATATGCCGATATGGTTATCTGTACGATACCATTTACTGTTCTTCGCGATGTGAAATTTAATGTCGGAACGATTAAGCCGCAAAAATTGAAAGCGATTAAAGAATTAGGATACGGACAAAATGCTAAATTATTTTTAGGGTTTGATGAACGCATCTGGCGAACCAGACACAAAACCATGGGTTATTTGTTTAATGATAAAATTCATAACGGTTGGGATAGTTCTTACGGACAGACTGATAATAAAGGTCCGGGTTTATATACTGTCTTTTTAGGCGGAAAAGATGCAGTACATATGGCAGAAAACAAGAAAGATATACAGAAATTTGTAGACATGTATTTGCCGGTGCTGGATAAGATATATCCTGGAATGAAAAGTAAATTTAACGACAATGCAGATATTGCCTGGTGGCCAAAATCCAAGATTGTTAAAGGCTCATATTCGGCATTTTATCCTGGTCAATGGAATGATGTTGCTCCGTATATCAGTGAGCCAATTGGCAATATCTATTTTTCCGGTGAACATTGCAGCGTAGATTTTCAGGGTTTTATGAATGGCGGAGCAGAAACAGGAAAAGAGGTAGCTTTGACTTTACTAAAGAAAATAAAAGCCGTATAATTGCAGTTGTAATGTAATCTATGATACAACTTCAATCTGAATTAAAAGATTTGCTTCAATTAGCTTATTCTGCAGAGCGTGCCGCTTCTTTTGCTTATCAGGGACATGCCGGTGCCATAAATGAATCGGAAGATAAAATCCGTATAAAAGAAATAGAAGTAGACGAATGGGAACATCGGGCAGAAGTATTGAAAATTATGCAGGAATACGAAATTCCGGTTTCTGGCTGGTATGAAACTAAATACTACATAATAGGAAAAATAATCTGCTACAGCTGCTATGTCATCGGATGGTTTATGCCCATGTATTTTGCCGGACGTTTAGAAAGTGGAAATGTAAATGAGTATTTTATTATGAAAGAATATTTCAATAAAATTGGTATTACAAAACATGATGCGGCATTGATTGAAATGGGCATGAAAGAAAAAGAACACGAAGTCTATTTCTTATCTAAAATTAAAACACACAAATGGCTGCCTTTTTTCGAGAAAGTGTTTTCCTGGGGAAATAATAAAAGTTTGAATTCTATAAAATAAATTGTAACAAAACATCAAAAGTATTGTTCTATCCTTATGCATACTATTACTACGATTGGTCAGCTAAAAAAATCAGGTTATCAAACTAAAACCATTAAACAGGAACTAAGAGATAATCTGATAGCAAGTTTAAAATCAGGAAAGAAAACGTTTAACGGAATCATTGGATATGATACATCTGTTATTCCGGATGTGGAACGAGCCATCCTTTCCAAACATAATATTTTATTACTCGGTTTGCGCGGTCAGGCAAAAACAAGGATTGCGCGTCAAATGGTAAATTTACTGGATGAATACATACCCATTGTTGCCGGAAGCGAAATTTTAGATGACCCACTGCAGCCTTTGTCGCGCTTCGCTAAAGATCTGATAGAAATTAACGGCGATGAAACACCAATCGAATGGGTGCACCGCTCCGAACGTTTTGGCGAGAAACTGGCTACGCCGGATGTGACGGTTGCCGATTTAATTGGAGATGTAGATCCGATTAAAGCAGCTACTCAAAAATTAAATTACAGCGATGAACGTGTGTTGCATTTTGGAATTATACCGAGAAGCAACCGCAGTATTTTTGTTATCAATGAATTGCCGGATTTGCAGGCCAGAATTCAAGTGGCGTTGTTTAATTTATTAGAAGAAGGCGACTTGCAAATTCGTGGTTTTAAATTGCGTTTTCCATTAGATATTCAGTTTGTGTTTACCGCTAATCCGGAAGATTATACCAACCGTGGTTCCATCGTAACACCATTAAAAGATAGAATTGAGTCACAAATTTTGACGCATTATCCGAAAACTATTGAAGATTCTAAAGCTATTACAGCACAGGAAGCAAGTTTATCTGAAGAGCAGGAAAAAAGAGTTATCATTCCGGAATTGATTAAAGATTTAGTAGAACATATTGCCTTTGCTGCGCGCGATAGTGAATTTGTGGATGAAAAAAGCGGTGTGTCTGCACGTTTGACCATTGCAGCTATGGAAAATTTAATTAGCACGGCAGAACGTCGCGCGATTTTAAATAATGAAAAACAAACGGTTGTTCGTATTTCCGATTTTGCAGGTGTGTTTCCGGCTATTACCGGAAAAATTGAAATGGTATATGAAGGTGAACAGGAAGGACCGATGCGTGTGGCACAGAATATAGTTGACAAAGCTATCCGGAATTTATTTGTACAATATTTTCCAAATCCAACGAAGGTAAAAAAGAAAAAAGCACAGCAGGAAGAAAAGAATATTTACAACGAAGTTCAGAAATATTTTGAACAGGGAAATGTGTTGGATTTACTTACAGATATTTCGGATGCAAGCTATCAGTCCAGCTTAGATGACATAACAGGTTTGCGTGATTTAGTGTTGGCAAAAGTAAATGGCGTAAAAAAAGCCGAATTGAATACCTGGATGGAATTTGTACTGCACGGCATGGCTGCCTATTCTTTGCTGAGTAAATTCCAACTGGAAGAAGGAAATAAATTTTCCGATATCACTTCAGC
>DAOORG010000008.1:18780-22381 GCA_035389165.1 Chitinophagales bacterium | reverse complement strand
ACATCGAAATTGGCGATTTGTTCGTCTTCTTCATCTTGTGGTGCTTCGATTAATTTTATTTCTTTAATGGTGCCACCGGTCAGTTTATTACCAATCGCTTTCCAGCCTTTCACTTCAATAAACTCTGTTAAATTCACCGTTTCGGGTTCGCCAACTTTTCCTTTTCCAATATCCATTTTATATTCTATTGTTGGATTGGAAAATAAAGTAGCAAAAACCAGCTTAGCATTATTCTCATCAGATATGAAATTATTTTTCGTATCAATAGAGGTTGTTTCTATCTGGAATCGTTTTACATAATTGCATTTCTTAGCATCCGAATAATGCACTGCAGTTACCGTGGTGGTTGGATACAACTTATCTACGGCAACAATTTCATTCATCGTATAACGATTAGATAAATCGAAATTGGTCAGGTAATATTCTCCGGATTTTAAAACCACTAAAATCTTATCATCATTCTGGAAAGAACCTAAATAGCGGCCGCGTTTATCAATGTTTAATCGACCAACCGTATCATCCAGCCAGATTTCCACACCACCAAGTGTTGTTCTGCCTTTCGTTTTTTGTTCAATCTTTTTGACAGGATATTTCGTCACAATATTTCCAACAGAACCTCTTCCTTTGATATCCAGGTTATAAAAATCAAACTCAAATACTTTATTGCGCGCACTGCAGGCCGGCGACAATACCACACTGCAACTTTCTGCTTCACCATTTGGATTCACAGAAAAATACAACACTTTTGATTTTGGGTTTCCTTGTGTAATCGGATATTCCTTATCGCGTGTGATAGATGTAACATTAAATCGTTTCGCATAACTCGTTCCGCTTTTACCATCCAGATAAACGGCATTGTAAGTGGTGCGTTCATCGTTCTTTTTCCATACAGCAACATGAATTATATCTTTCCCGACAAACACTTTCTCGGAGTTGCGGACTACTTTCATCGTTCCGTCTTTCATGAAGGCAATGATATCGTCAATATCAGAACACTCTGAAATAAATTCTTCTTTCTTCAGGTCTTTTCCAAAACCGATAAATCCTTCTGCTCGGTTGACATATAATTTTTCATTATTAGCTGCAACCGTTTTAATTTCAACGACATCAAAAATGGCAATTTCCGTTTTACGTTCTTTTCCTTTGCCGTATTTTTTCAATAAATCTTCGAAGTATTTAATGGCATATTTAGTGAGTGATTTAAGATTCTTTTTAGTTTCTTCCATCTCCGTTTCCAAACCTCTGATATACTCATCCGCTTTTTTCTTGTCAAACTTAGATATGCGTTTGATTTTAATTTCTGTTAATCGTACAATATCTTCTTCCGTAACTTCACGCATTAATAATTTCTTAAACGGAGTCAATCCTTTGTCAATCGCGGCAATCACGCCTTCCCAGGTTTCCTCTTCTTCGATGTCGCGGTAAATTTTATTTTCAATGAAAATTTTTTCCAAGGATGAGAAATGCCATTTATCTTCCAGTTCTTGCAACTGTATTTCCAGTTCGCGTTGCAGCAACATCAACGTTGTATCTGTCGACAAACGCAATGCATCGGATGCACCGATAAAATGAGGTTTATCACCAATAATTACACAGGTATTCGGTGAGATAGATAATTCACAATCAGAAAAAGCATACAGCGCATCTACGGTAACACTTGGTGAAACCTGTGGTTGTAATTCAATTAAAATTTCTACATCTTTTGCCGTATTATCTATTACTTTCTTGATTTTTATTTTTCCTTTTTCATTTGCTTTTAAAATGGAATCAATTAAATCAGAAGTAGTAGTACCAAAAGGAATTTCTGTAATCTTCAATGTTTTTTTATCGACGATTTCCACTTTTGCACGCACTCGAATTCGACCGCCTCTTTTTCCGTCATTATATTCCCGGACATCGACCAAGCCACCTGTCAGGAAATCAGGATATAACTCAAACGATTCTTTTCGTAAATATTTTATGGATGCATCAATCAGTTCACAGAAATTATGCGACATTACTTTGGTGGACAAACCAACGGCAATTCCTTCAGCACCTTGTGCCAGTAATAATGGAAATTTGACGGGTAATTGTTCCGGTTCCCGCTTTCTTCCATCATACGATAATTGCCATTTTGTGATATCTTCATTGAATACAACTTCCAGTGCAAACTTGGACAACCGTGCTTCAATATAACGTGCAGCAGCAGCATTATCACCGGTACGAATGTCGCCCCAGTTTCCCTGACAATCAATCAATAAATCTTTCTGACCAATATTTACAATCGCATCATTGATACTGGCATCACCGTGCGGATGATATTGCATGGTGCTTCCCACAATATTGGCTACTTTATTGTATCTGCCATCATCCATTTCTTTCATGGCATGCAAAATACGGCGCTGCACCGGTTTAAAGCCATCATACAAAGCAGGCACGGCACGCTCTAAAATTACATACGATGCGTAATCTAAAAACCAGTTTTCATACAAGCCATCAATCGTAGTGATGTGGCTATCCTGTTCGTTATATTCTTCTGTTGACATTTTATTTCCTCTATTTATCTTTATACTTCAGCTACCGGCACTAAATCTTCAATTATTTCATCTTTCTCTATCTTCAGGTTATTAATAATAAAAACCTGACGATCCGGTGTATTTTTTCCCATGTAATATTCCAGCAATTGCTCTATACTTTGATTACTTTTCAGGACAACCGGCTCTAATCTGATATCTCTGCCAATGAATTGTTCAAACTCATTTGGAGAAATTTCTCCTAAGCCTTTGAATCGCGTAATTTCCGGCTTTCCTTTTAATTTAGCGATGGCTTTTAATCTTTCCTGATCGGAATAACAATAGATGGTTTCTCGTTTATCTCGAACACGAAACAATGGTGTGTTCAACACATATAAATGACCTTTTTTTACCAACTCAGGAAAGAATTGTAAGAAAAACGTCATGAGCAATAAACGAATATGCATGCCATCTACATCGGCATCAGTTGCAATCACCACATTGTTATATCTCAGATTTTCTACGTCTTCTTCAATATCGAGTGCGTGTTGCAACAAATTGAATTCTTCGTTCTGATAAACAATCTTTTTTGTAAGTCCATAGCAATTCAACGGCTTACCACGCAAACTGAATACCGCCTGTGTTTGCGGATTACGTGCTTTGGTGATAGAACCTGATGCAGAGTCACCTTCGGTTATAAACAAAGTTGTTTCAGCATGCAGTTCATTTTTTTCATCTGAATAATGCACTCTGCAATCGCGTAATTTTTTATTGTGCAGGTTGGCAGATTTTGCCCGTTCGTTGGCCAGCTTACGAATGCCTGATAAATCTTTTCGTTCGCGTTCCGATTGTTGAATACGTTTTAGTAAAGCTTCTGCAACAGCCTGATTTTTATGCAGGAAAGAATCCAGTTTATCTTTGACAAAATCATTGACAAACGATTTTAAACTTGGTCCGTTTTCCCACATATTTTGTGAGCCTAATTTTGTTTTGGTCTGCGATTCAAAAACCGGTTCCTGCACACGCACGGAAACGGCACCTACAATTGCCTGACGAATATCCGATGCTTCAAATTGTTTTTTATAAAACTCGCGAACCGTTTTGACGAT
>DAOORG010000008.1:16734-18680 GCA_035389165.1 Chitinophagales bacterium | reverse complement strand
TCATCAATAAATTCTGAAACAAAATGGAAATTCTTAAAGATGGTATTATCTGCATTAAACTGGAATTTCGTACCGTTGCGCTCGGTTGTTTTTGCAATTTTATGGTCTTTAATGAGTTCGCCTTTATCAAATTCCGCTACTTTTGTTTCACCGTCTCGGAACGATTCAACTTTAAAGAAAGATGAAAGTGCATTAACAGCCTTTGTTCCGACTCCATTTAACCCTACAGATTTTTGAAATGCACGGGAATCGTATTTTCCGCCAGTATTTATTTTGGATACACAATCAATTACAGCACCTAAAGGAATTCCACGTCCGTAATCTCTTACAGTAACCACTTTATCTTTGATGGAAATATCAATTTGCTTTCCGTGTCCCATGACAAACTCATCAATAGAGTTATCGATAATTTCTTTCAGCAACACATAAATTCCGTCATCCGGAGCGGAACCATCTCCTAGTTTCCCGATATACATTCCGGGACGAAGGCGAATATGTTCTTTCCAGTCGAGTGAACGGATATTTTCTTCGGTATATTGAACTTCAGCCATAATTTAGTAATAAGTGATAAGTAATAAGTGGTAAGTACTCAATAAAGCTACTTAGCCAACAAGCAAATGTATTATTATAGTAATGGAAAAGAAGGTAAATTTTTCCACATGGTTGAATAAAAAATAAGTGCCTGACAGTTATTTGATTGTATACAGGTATCCAACAGAAAGGTTGAAGTTACAGTTAAACGTTTTGGTTAAACCTGAGTTCTTTTTGGTGGTACTCATCATGCCAAGGTTATGACGTGCCGCAACTTCTATCCATCCTTTTCCTACTTTGAAATTAGCACCGGCACCGGTGGTTAATCCAACATCAAAACGCATATCCTTATTGGTAAAGACATATTTTTGGGTGGTAGCATTTTTAGATTGCTTATCTATAGATACGGAATTTTGAGTGTAGCCACCTGTCCAATAGGCAAAATAAGGCCCTAAAAAGAATACACCTTTTACTTTTTCGTTTCCAACACGGGCAACGGCTAGCACCGGAAACTGTATATAATTAGCCACAAACTTGGCGTTGTATTTTGCAGAATCTTCAGAACGTTTCCAGCCTTGACCTTTTTGTGTAAAATTAAGCTCCGTCTGCAATCCTATATACTTATTAAAATCAACCCTTAATACGGCAGCAATATCCGAGCCTAAGTTAACTCTTTTTTTATAGCCATCCGGCGGCGTAAATTTTCTAAGGTGAGCAATATTAAAACCAGCTCTGGCACCAACAGAAACACCAACTTCTGCTTTTGAAGCGAGTGTAACTATAAAACACATAAAAAAGAATCCTAACGACCGATACATTTGAAGAATTTTGAACAAATATACCTTAGTTTTTCTAAGATTATGGCAAATTTGTTAAACTATACTTAAATTTTTTAGCAATTCAGATGATGTATACTAAAAGGCATTACATTTGCTACTGTAATTAAAAAAAACGAACATGAAAAAATTATTCTTAGCACTAACAATCGCAGCAAGCACTTTTGGTGCATTCGCACAAGGTGATGCAAACGCACCAACAATGGATTTTGAAAAAGACGCTATTGACTACGGCACTATCAAACAAGATGCTGATGGCAACAGAACGTTTAAATTCAAAAACACAGGTACTACACCTATCATCATCAGTGAAGCACACGGATCTTGCGGATGTACAGTTCCAACGTATCCAAAAGAGCCTATCATGCCTAACCAAACAGCTGAAATTAAAGTACACTATGACACACACCGAGTAGGTCCGTTTTCTAAAAGTGTTACAGTAAATTCAAATGCTAAAAATTCACCTGTAGTTTTAAAAATCAGCGGAACAGTAGAAGCACCTGCTGTTGCACCTGCAGCTACAGAACCAAACACAATTATTCCAAAATAACTAAAAATTTAGTTTTGGTAAAATAAAAA
>DAOORG010000008.1:4440-16634 GCA_035389165.1 Chitinophagales bacterium | reverse complement strand
GGAACATAATCTTCCTTATCCGGTAAATTTTGTAAATCAGACAACGTAACAATCCTGTCTGGCTTTAATTTCACCACCGTCGTATTAGCAATCATGTCACCTAATCGCTGATTCTTTTCGCTCATCAGAATTGAAATAGTACCCACAGAAAAAAATGACATTCCAAAATCTACAGCACGATAAGCCCAACGAACAAGATAATCGTTAGTTTCCAAGGCATTTCCGTTTAATTTAATTACTACAATGCCGACAATTTTTTTACCAATACTTTGTCCGTTGGTAAACATTTCAATAAAAAGTGAATAGAAATATTTAATCAGCATCAGAACAGCACCTAGTAAAGACAACATTAAATTAGAATCCAGTACAGTACCGAAAGAGAAAAACAAATAAATAATCAATATGAAAAAAACTGCAACTACTGATGTATCAATGACCCATGCAATAAATCGCCATAAAAATCCGGCGGTTTCATATTGGATAGTTACATTCTGAGTGGTGGTTACGTCAATTTTTGCCATGCCTAAATATAGTAAAAAGTAATAAGTAAGGATAAATTAGTGTAAAAATAGTAGAAACAGTTGAAGAACAATTAAAATATTTTATTATTTTAGACAACGAATGAAGGAAACCAAATTCATAGAACAAAACAAAAAGAAATGGGCTGAGTTTGAGGATTTATCCAGAAGCAAACATAAAGATTCCAACTTATACAGTAAATTATACATTCAGATAACTGATGATTTATCGTATGCCAGAACATTTTACAGCAACCGTTCCGTACGCGTATACCTCAATAATTTAGCACAAGATATTTTTCATAAAATTTTTAGTCGTAACCGCAAGAAGCAATCTGTTCTTAAAGATTTCTGGATGGAAGATTTACCATCTATTATGTATCACCACAGATTGGAATTATTGATTTCATTTTTGGTATTGATCGTGTCTATTGCTATCGGATTGCTGACTTACCAGAATGATCCGGCATTTGCCACTAAGATACTTGGTGACGGTTATGTGCAAATGACAGCTGAGAATATTGCTAAAAAAGATCCGATGGCGGTTTACAAACAAAGCGGTCCGATTGAAATGTTTATTAGGATTGTTTTAAATAATCTTATGGTTGACATTCGAACTTTCTTTTCCGGTTTAATTTTTTCCATTGGCTCTGTGTTGGTTTTATTATATAACGGATTGATGTTATCTGCTTTTCAGTTTTATTTTATTAAAAGAGGTTTGTTCTGGGATTCGTTTTTAGCCGTGTGGTTGCATGGAACGCTGGAAATATCTGCAATGGTTATTTGCGGTGCTGCCGGAATCGTACTGGGAAAAGGCATTGTTTTTCCCGGAACCTTCAGCAGAACGCAGGCATTTTTTTCGTCGGCACAAAGAGCCACGAAAATTTTCTTTTCCGTATTACCTATAACGTTTGCTGCAGGTATTATCGAATCATTCCTGACACGTTATACACAGGCACCTGATATTCTAAGGCTCGCGCTTATACTTATTTCTTTATTTTTTATTTTAGGCTATTACGTTTACTTACCATGGCTAAAAAAAAGAAACGGCACTTTAAGAATACTGGAAGCAGAAAAAGTATTGCCTGAATATTTTGCACCTTTTGAATTTTACCAGATAAAAAAAGTATCTGAAATTATTCTAGACAGCTTTAGCATTTTCAGGAAATATGCATCTTTCTTTTTTTCTACCATCTTCAGAAGTGTCATTATAATTACAATCATCGGGTTGACCATCAACAAAGATTATTTATTGGAAGACATCTATTATACACAATGGTCATTGGCTAATTTAGATTATTATTTTATTGCAAATAGCGGAAACTGGTTTTCTATTTTGATGCCTGTATTATTATTTTATATCAGCTTACAGGTCAACTATGTTTTTTATAAAGAAATTACGGAACAAACTAAGCAGTCTGTACTGTCATTTTTTGAATGGCAAAAAGAAAACTGGAAAAAACTGATAAGTGCATTCATCGTTCAGGTATTATTTTACAGCATCTTATCTTATTCAGCATTAAGTTTCTATGCCTTATTTTTTATTGTGCCTGTTCAATTTATATTGAGCTTTGTAATCTTCTTTCCATTTAATAAAACAACACGTTCTATAAGTGCATTTTTTACTACATTAAAATCTGGTGTATTTAATTTACTGGCAGTTAACACGGCTTTCCTGCTATTAAGTCTGGCATTTTTCTTTCTAATTAGTACATCTATATATTGGCTGATTTACGAAGCGGTCACCATGAACTTAACGGAAGAAGTCATCAGCAGTGATATTGTTTATTTGATTTTCTTTTTGATTGCCATCACCTGTATTGTTGCATTAAGCTTTATATTTTTCTGCATATCACAAGGCGTTTATTATTTTTCGCAAAAAGAAAGACATACAGCAGAAGGATTAACCAGTCAGTTAGATAATTTAGGAAACTCACCAAGAAGATATGCACTGCCAAAATAAAATAATACTATTATTTATCTTGGTGAGCTGGCATTTCGCAGTCTGGTCACAAACTTCCGATAGTGATTATGTAAAAGGTATACAACAGCAGCAATCCTACATGCAGCAGCCTGTAAAAGCGGAATCATTTGATAAAAAAGAATGGACAGATTTAAAAAAGAAACTGAAAATAAAGGAATATCAACCGGTAAAGAAAAAAGAAAAAAAACCATCAAAAAATCTGCCGCAACTTAACATTTCTCCAACATGGAGCTTAATTATAAAATGGACTTTATTTGCGATTATTATTGGTGCCTTATTATTTCTGGTTTTACGCGTTTTAGGCATCAATCCGTTTAACCGGAAAGCTGATAAAAACAAAATATTAATCTCGCTGGAAGAACTGGAAGAAAACCTCGATACCGCATCCATAGATCCTCATTTATATGCAGCTATAAAAGCAAAAGATTTCAAACTGGCAATTCGTTTATATTATCTGATGATCATACAAAAATTAGCTTTAAAAGAAAAAATTATATGGAAAAAATACAAGACCAATAAACATTATCTGAATGAAATGCGCAGTAAAGACGCCTATCCAGAATTTAAAAAACTGACATTGATTTATGAAAAATGCTGGTTTGGAGAAAACGAACTTTCAGAAACAGGTTACAATACTATAAATACAGACTTTGTAAATTTTCTGCAAAATATAAAATAAGAAATTGAAAAACGATCGCACAAAATATATCCTGATTGCCTTAACGATTATACTCGTGGTGGCAGGCTATTTTTTATTGAAAGATTCGTTTACAGAATGGAATTTAAATCTGAATAAAACTAAAAAAAATCCGTACGGTACCTTTGTAACTTATGAACTTTTAAAGGACAAGTATGAGAAAAAAGGATTCTCTGAAATTAAAAATTCAGTGGTAGAAAGCTTCCGAAAACTGGATAAACAAAAAAGGTATAATTATATTTTCATCAACCACACTCCTTTTTATAATGCTGCCACGGTAGATACCATTTGTAAATTTGCAGCAGCCGGAAATACCGTATTTATAAGTTGTGAACGATTGTACGGGAAATTTCTGGATTCTGTTTTATACCAAACCTATCATTTAAATTTAACTACCGGCTACAACGATGCCTACTATCCTTTATATGACATAGACAGTTTATTTAATAAAGACAAAGACAGCATCCTAGGCAGACATCCGTACAGCATTCTAAACTTTACGCATCCGCAACTAAAAAGTGACAGTGGATATTCGTATTTTCTCAAGTATCAGGCCGACACCATAACAAACTATTTCTATCGGTTTCAATCGGTACCTGATACCGAATGGACGCAACCCATTCCGGATAAAAATGCCATTTCATTTGCCGGTTATGAATCGTCTTACGGAACAGGTGTAAACTTTGCCGTACTGAAACATGGCAAAGGAAAGATTATATTGCTGCTGACTGCTGTACCTTTTACCAATTATTTTATGAGAACGGAAAAAGGACTGGAATACGCGGAGAAAGTATTTGCTCATATACCGAATCAAACCACACTTTGGGACAACATTTCTCAAGAGCAAATCTATAACGATGAGGATGATGATGGTTATCGAGGTGACAGCAGTTACGCCGAGAGTCCGTTATATTTTATATTACAAAACAGATCGCTCCGTTGGGCATGGTATCTAACAATTTTGGGTGTCATTATCTATGCAGTTTTCCATGCAAAAAGAAGACAAAACATCATTCCGATTATTGAACCCAAACAAAATAACTCGCTTAAATATGTAGAAACCATTGGCCAGTTGTACTTTCATGAAGAAGAACACCACGAAATTGCAAACGAAATGCGCTTACAGTTTCTGAATTATATCCGTCAAAAATATTACCTAAAAACTACAGAAATTGACGATGCATTCTTCAACCAGTTAGCGCTGAAATCTGCTATTGAAGAAGAAAAAATAAGAGATATATTTGAAGCATTCAAAGATGTTATAAAAATAAAAAGTATCTCACAAAGCAAATTACATCAACTCAATAATCAACTCGAATATTTTTATAAAACGTGTAAATAAATTTTATGGAAGAAATAAATGAAGAACAAGCAGCGCCGGCTATCAGCAATGACATTGCATTTGTCACTACGGCATCTGAAAAAATAAAAAATGAAATCGCAAAAGTCATTGTCGGCCAGGACAGTGCTATCGACCTGATGTTGTCTGCATTGTTTATTGGTGGTCATATCTTACTGGAAGGAGTTCCGGGAATTGCAAAAACATTAACGGCAAAAATGCTGGCGAAAACTATTTCGGTAGACTTTTCCAGAATTCAATTCACGCCGGATTTAATGCCTACAGATATCGTCGGAACGTCTGTGTTTAATTTAAAAGAATCTGAATTTAAATTCCGTGCCGGTCCTGTTTTTTCCAATATCATTCTCATAGATGAGATTAACCGATCTCCGGCAAAAACACAAGCCGCGCTTTTTGAATTAATGGAAGAACGTCAGGTATCTGTTGACGGTATAACCTATCCGATGGAATATCCGTTTATGGTGTTGGCAACGCAAAATCCTATTGAACAGGAAGGCACTTATCGTTTACCCGAAGCACAATTAGACCGATTTATTTTTAAGATTGTAATGGAATATCCGAATCTGGAAGAAGAGAAACTGATTTTACACAGGTTCAACAATGACTTTACAGCTAAGATTACCAATCAGGTGAACGCAGTTGTAAATGCAGCTGACATAAAACGTTGCAGCGAAATTGTAGAGAAAATATACATCAAGGATGAAATCATCAACTACATTGCAAATGTGGTGCACGAAACACGCAATCATGGTGACTTATTTTTAGGCGCATCACCTAGAGCATCTTTGGCATTATTGAAAGCCAGCAAAGCAATGGCAGCAATATCAGGCAGAGAATTTGTTACACCGGACGATGTACGTTCAGTATCTGATGCGGTTTTAAATCACCGTATCATTCCATCTCCTGAAAAAGAAATGGAAGGCATCACTGCACAGGATATCATCAAACAAATTATTCAAAAAATAGAAGTGCCAAGATAACGTAATATCTACGATTTAAAATTAAGAAAAATACGACTATCGGCCATTGACCAACAACCAATGAACAAACTCAAACACACATACGAACGCTTTATAAAACACACGTTTTTAACGAAACGATTCTTCTTCGTTTGGGCGATGGCGGTTTTTATTTTTGTATTGAGTTTTAGTTTCGATTTTCTGTTTCCGCTGGCAGAATTACTATTGATTATACTGGCAGCTTTTACAATGCTTGATTTTTTGCTGGTACAATTCTATGATCACAAAGTAGAATGTAAACGAACCACACCACATGTATTGCCACTGGGCGACGAACAACATATTGGTTTGTATGTTAAAAATAACCACAGTACCATTGCCAGATTTGAAGTGGTAGATGAGTTGCCGGAAGAATTTCAGAAAAGAGATTTTTCGTTTAAATTTTATTTGTCATCCGGTGAAGAAAAAACGCTCTCCTACAATGTTCGTCCGCTTACACGCGGTGCTTATAAATTCGGCAATTGCAATGTATTCGTTTCTACTTTACTTGGATTGATACAACATAAAATCGTATTTCCACTTCAAGTAACCACACCGGTGTTTCCGTCATCCGTGCAGGTGAAAAAACATGAATTATTACTATTTAACAAACTGCATACGTTTCAGGGTGTAAAAAAGATGCGTAAAATCGGACACAGTTACGAATTTGAACAAATAAAAAATTACACGGATGGCGATGACATTCGCACGATCAACTGGAAAGCCACCGGCAGAAGAAATCAACTGATGGTCAATCAGTTTGGCGATGAAAAATCACAGCAAATTTATTCGGTACTGGATAAAAGCCGCGCAATGAATATGCCATTCAACGGTTTAAGTTTGCTGGATTATGCAGTGAATACCACATTAGTTATTTCAAACACCGCAATTCACAAAGACGACAAAGCCGGTGTACTTACCTTCAATGAAAAAATAGGAAGCTTTGTCAAAGCCAATAAAAAACCAGGTCAACTAAAATTAATTTCTGAAGTATTGTACAAAGAAGAAGAAAGCAGCCTGGAAGCCAACTATGAGTTATTGTACAATGCTGTTACGCGCTTAATTAAACAACGAAGTTTAATTATACTCTACACCAATTTTGAAAGCTATTACACGCTGGAACGTTATTTACCGGTATTGCGAAAAATCAATCGTTCGCATTTATTATTAGTAGTTGTTTTTAAAAATACTGAAATAGAAAAATACAGTTACGAATCAGCCAGCGACACGATGGATATCTATCACAAAACCATTGGAAAAAAATTCTTGTCAGAGAAAGAAATGATGGTAAAAGAACTGGCAAAATATGGCATTCAATCTGTCTTAACCGCACCACAGGATTTATCTACACTAACCATTAATAAATATTTAGAATTCAAAGCGAAAGGATGGATATAATGATTCTTTGAATTATCATTAATTGGATTATTTCTTACAACTTTCTATTTAATTCATTGTGTATTGTCACAATACTACCTGAAAATCCTATCTCACTTTTATTGCAATTATTTTACAAATCTTATCAGCAATCGTTTGATTTTTTTCACTGGACAACATCCTGAAATAGCCGGGAAATAAGATTAATGACAAAAAGAAATGTTTCACCGAATCTGTAAATTCAATTGAACGCTTGTCTTCATTCAGCATTCGTATATTCATTATCTGTTTGCCCAATGTTGCATTATCTTCGCTGCCATCAAAATAAATAAAATAGGCAGTCAGCACAATTATGATTTTCCACCAGTATACTTTCAAAAAAATCAAATAGCTTGACTGAAGTTCAAATGCATAATTCAACCCGAAGCTAACAGCACCAAAAATCAGTACATCCGTCATAAATGCAGTCGTTCGCAAAGAAAACGAAGCAAACTCAACGGTACGTGTTTCGTACGTTTTCTCATCTAAAATATCATCCATTCCTGTTATATTTTACCTTTTCAATAACAAAATTTACGATTAAAAAATTGAAATTTGGCTTAACAATTCGGATATTTGATAAAAATCAGCGTTTTGAAAAAAAATATCCAAAAATTTATCCTAATAGCGTGTACTTTATTTTGTTGTACAGCGTGTTTTGACATTCAGGAAAACTTGTTTTTAAAAAAAGACGGTTCCGGAACATTTTCTTTTGTAATTGACATGAGTCAGTTTAAATCTATGATGGCCATGTTTGACGGAATCGGAAGCGCTTTTGAAGACAAAGACAAACGAAACGAAAAAGCCAAGAAAGAAAAGAAAAAATCTCCGAATGAAAAGCTGAGTTCTACGTTTGAAAAAACAAGACGCAAATTATTAAACACCGGTGGAATTTCCAACGTAAAATCTATTGAAGATACCACCAACCTTATTGTAGGCATTTCATTTGATTTTAAAAATATTATTGCTTTAAATGACGCTATGAATAAACTTTTTGAAGGTGACTCCGTCAATAGCGATACTTCTAAAGTGACTTATTTTGAATACAAAAACAAGCAACTAACACGACTTGAAGTGCTGGATTCAAAATCTATCTTAGGAAAAACCAATGCCATGTCAGCACAAAAAGACGACAATGCTGAAAGTATGCCGTTTGATGTTGAGAAATTATTCGGAGATGTTACCTATTCTACCAATTATGAATTTGAAGACAAGATTGATGCCGTTCAAAATGAAAATGCATTACTATCTACAAACATGCAAAAAGTAACGCTTAAAATATATCCGTTTGTTACACCAAAAGACAGTACACAAAAAAAACATTCAATAGGCAATTCCATTTCGTTTAAATAATTTATTGCACAATAAATAAGTGCTATTGAACAAACGTTGTAAGCAACATGAACACCACACGCAACTGGATATTACTCACTGTTTTCACTATTCTTGCCTTTTTTGCCGTTAAATGGATGGCAGAATATCAGGAGCGTAAAAATACAATTACAGAACCTACAGTTGATATAGACATTGCAGAAATTAAAGCTCGTGGTTCATTGCGAGTAATTATCGAATACAATTCTATTAGTTATTTTATTTACAAAGGACAACGACTCGGATTTGAGTTTGAATTGATGCAGCAGTTTGCAAAATCGCTCGGTGTAAAACTGGAAATTGTACTGGCAAAATCTGCAGATGATCAGTTTAATATGCTGAATGAAGGAAAAGGCGACATCATTGCAAACGGTTTATTTCAAAATAATAAAATAAAACAACAGGTAGCACTCACGCAACCATACCGGAAAGTGGAACAGGTGATTGTGCAGCGAAAAGGAGGCTTCAGCGTCAATCCTATAGACAGCATTCAAAAGAAAGATACTTTATTGCAATCCGTGAGTGAACTGGCCGATAAAATTGTGTATGTGCCGGATAATTCCATTTATTACAACCGACTTAAAGAGCTGTCAGATTCCAGCGGCATCAATATGGATGTGCGGATTTTACCGGACGAGCGCGGCACCGACGATATCATTGAAGCTATCGCCAACGGTGAAATTGACTATACCATTGCCAACAAAGATATTGCACTTGTCAATAAATCTTATTTTGATAATCTGGATGTCAATACACCGGTAGGCAGTGCCGAGCCTTTGCACTGGGCCGTTCGTAAAAACTCACCTGCATTACTCGAAACGGTAAACACCTGGATAAATGATTTTGAAAAAGGAAAACTCTTCAGTAATCTATATTTTAAATATTTCAATGAAGAAAAAAATATTCAGTTCGGCTACGATGAAAATGCCGAATTGCAACAAGGTATGATTTCACATTACGACGAAATTATACAACGCAATTCCAAACGTATCAACTGGGATTGGCGACTGGTTGCCGCAGTTGTCTATCAGGAATCCAAATTCAATCCGAATGCACGTTCCTGGTGCGGCGCGCAAGGTTTGATGCAATTGATGCCGGGCACGGCAAGACAATTAGGTGTCTATCCAAGTGAAGTATACAATCCGGACAGAAACGTAAAAGGTGGCACCGATTATTTGAAACAACTCGAAAAAACCTGGTCACATATTACAGATTACACGCAACGTGTCAAGTTTATATTAGCATCTTACAATGCAGGTCCTGGTCACGTGCTGGATGCGGCAAGGCTCGCAGAAAAAAACGGCTATCCGAAAGACAGATGGGATGGCTCTGTAGAATATTTCATTCTGTATAAATCGAATCCGAGATTTTACAACGACCCTGTGGTGAAATACGGTTATTGCCGTGGACAAGAGCCATTTAATTATGTACGAAATATCATTAAGAAATATTTTGATTATCAGTCAAAAATAAACCTGACTTCAGCCACACAAACCGCCGGCGAATTCCGACTGGAGCAAGTGCAGACAATGGCATTTGACGGATTGGAAGGTGTGTATAATCCAACGCAAGGACTTATTGCACGTTCTGCACGTCGTGAATTATTTTTGTCGCATAAACTATTTGATGAAGAAACGGAACTGATACCGAAAGATGGCGGCAGAAATCCTTTTGATAAACCCAAAAAAGAATTATTTGTGCGCAAACCTACTACTGCATTGCAGGATTCATCTAAACAATTATTTCAGAAAAAGAATCAGTTGTTTCAACAACCACAAGCCTCCTCACCTTCCGGATTACAACGCAATGATGAAAGTAAAATCAACAAGTTAGTACCAAGAAAGAAATAAAAAAACTGGCGGTGTACCGTTAATCATTTATTTAAATAATTACTAAAATTTCAGAGAATATTCTATCCAAAACTAAAATAAAACATGACTAAGTCAATCTTAATAACCTTTCTTTTATTTATAAGCATATTGTCATTTGGACAACATAAAATAGAGAACAAACTTAGTTCAAAGCATCAAAATATAAAAGGCACAAAAATAAGCTTAATTCCACCGTCAGACTTTTCTAAAAGTGAAAACTTCTTAGGACTGCAACAAACATCAACCGGTTCCAGCATTATGATTATTGACATTCCGGGACCTTATTCAGAAACATCAAAAGGCATAACAAAGGAAAACTTAGAGAGTAAAGGAATTGAATTGATCAAAACGGAACAACTAACCATTAATGGATTGCCGGCCATTTTTGTAACCGGAAAGCAACAGGCATACGGAAACAACTATAAAAAATATGTACTTGTTGTTGGTTCTGAAAACGAAACCATTATGATTAATGGTGTGTTTCCTGAAAAACTGAAAAAAACCGGCGAAGCAATAAAAAAATCAATGCTCTCTGTCTTTTATGAAGCTGACAAAAAAATAAATCCCTTAGATTTTTTGGAGTATACGATTGATGTGTCTGAAACGAAATTAAAATTCGGCAAAAGCATGGCTAATTCTTTGATATTTACTGTAGATGGTCAGGTGCCGACTGCTTCTACGGATAAAACAAATTTAATTGTGGCAAAATCGTTTTCACAAGTATCACCGGATGATAAGCAACAGTTTTCAATCAACAGGTTAAAGCAATCACCGATAGAAATTGTAAACATAGAATACACCAAAGAAATTTCAATTGACGGACTGGATGGTTATGAGATTTACGCAAAAGGAAAAGATAAAAAGACAAATGAAACAGAAAACATGTATCAGATTATGCTTTTTAGTGAGCAGCTTTACTACATTTTCTTCGGCACCACTAATGATGAAACTACCTCAAGTATAGAAGAAATCAAAAAAGCTGTTCTTACGTTTAAGCGTAAGTAATCTGAAATTCTTATTCTGTTTATCAAATAAACGGCACACATCAGTGCACCTGATTTTACCTTTTTAGCATATAAAAAATCTATTCATTAAGAGATTTATTCAAATATATAATCGTATATTTATAATAAATCAAAGACAATTCCGATGGAAGACATAATAGACGATATTAACTATACACCAACGATTACTGAAGATGAACTATTCTCAGCCATCTGGAAGAAACCCAGACTTGCATTCAGATTTATCATTGATAATAATTACAGTAAACACGTTGTATTACTGCTGATATTATCCGGTATTTCCAGTGCATTTGAAAGAGCAAGTATGAGAGACATGGGTGACACCTTCTCTTTACCGACTATAATAGGAATTTCTATTGCTGCCGGTGGTTTATTTGGTTGGATTTCTACCTATTTTTATTCAGGATTAATTAGCTGGACCGGCAAATGGTTAAAAGGCACTGCTGATACCAGTACCATCTTGCATGTATTAGCCTATGCGATGATTCCGACTATAATTTCTTTAATTTTTTTAATTCCACAGTTTGCCACCTACGGTGTTGAAGTGTATAAAAAAGATGGCGATTTAATAAGCGGTGGTTTAATCATAAATATTATTTTTTGGTCTTCCCTGGCAGCGGAATTAATACTCGGGTGCTGGACTATTTATCTATGCGTTATTGGCATTTCTGAATTGCAGCAATTCACTGTAGGCAAAGCTGTATTAAATCTATTGCTTCCTGTTTTGCTGATTGTTATTCCGATTCTACTAATCGCGTTACTATTAATGTAGCAGTACTTACCACTAAAACAATAGCCTGTGTTTTTTGTTGTTGAATGATAGAATTTAAACAACAATGAAAAATTATTTAATTATTGGTGGCTCCGGTGGAATTGGAATGGCGCTTGCAAAACAACTTGCACAATCAGGCAATAACGTAATAGCAACCTATAATAAAAATGAACCTGTTCAAG
>DAOORG010000008.1:2845-4340 GCA_035389165.1 Chitinophagales bacterium | reverse complement strand
GAGCTGGATTTTTTTAACAAAAAAACGTATGTAAGTTTAGTCGGCTTTATGTTCAAACAAACCAGCTTGTTCCACATTCCTATTCCATTTTTAGGAACGTTCGAAGAAATCAATCTGAGGTTTTATGTAAAAAGAGTGGAAGGCAATACTATTAAACGCGGTGTGGTATTTATCAACGAAACAGTTCCATATAAACCTGTGGCCTGGCTGGCTAATAAATTATACAAAGAACATTATACGGCAATTCCGACCAAAAATAAAATAGAACTAAATCAGCACAGCAAACACATAAATTATCAGTGGAAAATAAATAAAAACTGGAATCATCTCGACGTACAAACTGCTGCTGAAAGTGAACCCATGAAACCGGATAGCATCGAAGAATTCATCTTTGAACACTACTACGGTTACACCAAAATAAACAAGCATGCCACACAGGAATACAAAGTAAATCATCCGCGCTGGCTCATTAATCAAGTAAACGATTACTCGATTAACTGTGATTTTGAAGCTATGTACGGTACTGATTTTACAAACCTGAGCAACAAGCAACCAGATTCCGTGATAATGGCAGAAGGATCTGCTGTAACGGTTAACTGGAAACGCACTTCAATTTAAACAGGATAGCAATGGAACAAGCAGATATCGACAGAATTATTGAAATGGCATGGGAAGACAGAACGCCATTTGAGGCTATTAAGATTCAATTTGATTATTCTGAAGCAGATGTAATCGCACTGATGAGAAAAGAATTAAAACGCAGCAGTTTTAATTTATGGAGAAAAAGAGTAAACAGCGGTGTCAGTCAGAAACATGCAAAGAAAAGAAATGAAGCCATTAATCGGTTTAAATGCAGTCGACAAAAAACCATTTCATTGAATAAAATAAGCAAGCGATAAATGGAATTGCATTTCACCACTGACTATACAGAAATAGCAGCAAAAATAAATCAAATAGATCCGGTAAAGTACGGACAAACCAGAAATTATATAAACGGAGCAGTCACCTACTTATCACCTTATATTGCTCGTGGTGTTATCAGCACTAAACAAGTACTGGAAATTATTGTAGCCAAAGGTTACAAAATTCCACAGATAGAATCATTTGTAAAAGAGCTTTGCTGGCGCGATTATTTTCAACGTGTGGCACAAACAAAAAATATAAATCAAGAAATCAAACAGCCTCAAGCTGCTGTTTCAAATTATGCAATTTCAACAAACATCATCAATGCAACTACCGGAATTGAAGGAATAGACACAGCCATACAACAATTGTATTTAAATGGCTACATGCACAATCATTGCCGCATGTACACCGCTGCTCTGGTATGCAATATTGCAAAATCACATTGGTTTCTGCCAGCACAGTGGATGTATTATCATTTGCTGGATGGCGATTGGGCAAGCAATGCCTGTAGCTGGCAATGGGTGGCCGGTGCCAACAGCTCTAAAAAATATTATGCCAATCAGGAAAACATCAACAGGTACACCAACAC
>DAOORG010000008.1:1296-2745 GCA_035389165.1 Chitinophagales bacterium | reverse complement strand
TTACTACAAAGAACATCCGCTCAATATTGGCTATTCCGGAAAAATGGAAAACAGAGACTGGATTTCAAATGAGGTGACAGGATATTTTCCATCCTTTTTTTCATACTGGAAAAAAATAGAAAAACAATTAAAGGACTAAAGCAACAAATGATTTTAACTAAAGAAAACATAGAACAATTAGAGCAACGCTACCGAACTGCATTTATCAATTCACTGGCTGGTTTTCGTCAGGCTGTATTAGTAGGCACAAAATCTAAGGATGGCAACAGCAATCTTGCCATCTTTAATTCGTTGATGCATTTAGGTGCGCAACCAGCGTTGTATGGCTTAATCAGCCGACCGGATACCACTCAAAGAGATACGTTGCAAAATATTCTTGCCACAAAAGAATATACCTTAAACTTTATTCCGGCATCACACTATGAAAAAGCGCATCAAACATCTGCGAGATATGACACAGGTGTTTCTGAATTTGAAAAAGTTGGTTTCAAAGAATGGTATCATCCATCTTGCCATGCACCATTTGTAGAAGATGCCGTGGTAAAAATTGCCATGACATTTGAAGAAAGTATTCCGATACCATTAAACAATACAGTTCTTATCATCGGCAGCATTAAACAAGTAGAGATAGCAGATGCACTCGTTGGCACAGACGGATATGTTGCATTGTCTGCTGCTGAAGTCGTAATCAGTCAGGGTTTAGACGCCTATTTTATAGCACAATCACTTGGCAGACTGCCGTATGCTAAACCGTAAATTATTATAACTGGTGAAAGAAAATCCGAAGCAGGTAATTGCCATTGTTTGGTATAAACGTGATTTAAGATTTACGGATCATGCACCTTTGTACTATGCGCAACAACAAGCATTACCTGTTTTGCTTATTTATTGCTTTGAACCTTCTGTTATGCAGTATGCAGACAGTGATGTTCGCCACTGGCGATTTATCTATCAATCCTTGCAGGAAATGCAGACAAAGCTAGTGCAGGTAAATGCGAAGCTTTATATTTTTCACGACGAAGCCATTTCCGTATTTCAACAACTAACGACAGCATTCAACATAAAAAGTATTTATTCTCATCAGGAAACCGGCAACAAAATAACCTACGACCGAGATATTGCCGTTCAACAATTTTGTCAGCAAAATGCCATTGAGTGGAAAGAATACCAACAAAACGGAATTATCAGAAAGCTGAAATCAAGGAAAACATGGGAGCAACGCTGGAAACAAAAAATGCAGGAAACTCCGAAACTAATAGATGATCACTACCGCAATTATGCGATATTAGACAATACATTCTACCAGCAGACAAAGGGCACAGAACTGCCTTCAGAAATCATTACTGCAAATCCAAACTTTCAACCTGGTGGCGAATCCTATGCCTGGAAATATTTACAGAGTTTTTTGAAAGAACGCTATGTCAATTATTCAAAACACATTTCCAAACC
>DAOORG010000008.1:0-1196 GCA_035389165.1 Chitinophagales bacterium | reverse complement strand
GCGTGGCAAAACGGCAAAACAGGCGTACCGATTGTAGATGCCTGTATGCGATGTGTGGCAACAACCGGATATTTAAATTTCAGAATGCGCGCTATGGTCGTTTCCTTCTTTGTGTATAATCTTTGGCAAGACTGGCGTGAATTGCATTTTTTAGCCAGACAATTCTTGGACTACGAACCCGGCATTCATTATCCGCAATTGCAAATGCAATCCGGCGTTACCGGCATCAATACGATTCGAATTTACAATCCAATAAAAAATTCTCAGGAGCACGATGAACAAGGTGTTTTTATAAAGACATGGATTCCGGAATTAAAAAATGTACCGGTGGCATTAATTCATGAGCCCTGGAAAATGACAGAAATGGAACAAACGCTCTACAACGTCTGTATTGGAAAAGATTATCCGTTTCCGGTGGTGAATATAGAAGCCACCAGAAAATATGCGAGCGATATTGTTTGGAGTTTCAGAAAATCTACAGCCGTAAAAACAGAAGGCAACAGAATTTTAAAGAAACATGTCAATACAAAAGCCGTTTCAAAAAAATTGAAAAAAGAATAAGACATGCACGACAAAATTGCTAAACCAATGTCCACCGGAATACTGTTTCCACATCAGCTTTTTGAGCAAAATATATTGATGGAACACTGTGCAACCATTTACTTAATTGAAGAATATTTGTTCTTTAAACAATATAATTTTCATCAACAAAAAATTGCATTCCACAGGGCAAGTATGAAATTTTATGAACACTATCTTCAATCAAAAAATATTGAAGTTGTCTACATCGATTCCTTCCATGAATTGGCAGATGTGAGAAAACTCCTTCCCTATTTAAAGTCAAAAAGCATAACCGCTATTGAATATATAGACACCACAGACTGCTGGCTGGAACAACGGATACAAACAACCTGCAAGTCGCAGAAGCTAACGGCTACCAAACATCCAACATCCTTGTTCTTGAATTCAGACGAAGAAATCTCAGCTTATTTTTCTGACAAGAAAAAATTCTTTCAAACTGATTTTTATAAGAATCAGCGCCAGCAAAGAAAAATTTTAACAGATGCAAATCAAAAACCTGTTGGCGGAAAATGGACATTTGATGACGAGAACAGACTAAAATATCCTAAAGGAAAAATTCCGCCAAAGATAGAAATACTTAAACCTAACGAGTTTTATCTTGAAGCAATAGCCTA
>DAOORG010000007.1:4319-22922 GCA_035389165.1 Chitinophagales bacterium | reverse complement strand
GCAACAGCCTTATTTATTATTTCTACTACACTTCTAAACAACAACGATCATTTAATCGTGCTGCGTCCCAACTATGCCACCAACATAGAAACACCGCGTGCCATCAACTGCGAAATTTCTCTTATCGATTTGGCGTTTGAAAACGGCTTTCAATTCGATATCGAACAAATTAAAAATGCGGTAAAATCAAACACCAAATTAATCAGTCTAACATCGCCGCACAATCCTACAGGTGTGGTGTTTGATAATAAAATTATTGAAGAAATTATTGACTTTGCTAAAGAAAGAAATATTTATGTGCTGGTAGATGAAACCTATCGTTACTTAAATTTCCAATCGGAATTGATTCCGTATTATGCAGCAAAAAGCAACAATGTAATTTCCGTTTGTTCTTTATCCAAAGCACATGGCGTACCCGGCATCCGCACCGGCTGGTTGATTAATAAAGATGAAAAACTGATGTATGATTTTTTGGCAGCCAAAGAACAAATCATCATTTGTAATTCGGTAGTCGATGAAGAAATTGCACATCACATTTTATCTCAAAAAGATTATTTGCAAGCAACGCATCAGCACATCCGACAAAACTTCTCTATTCTGAAAAACTGGATGGAAAACGAACAAAAATATTTAGAGTGGACCGAGCCAAATGCAGGTGTCGTTTGCTTTCCGAGAATTAAAAATGAATACAAGGTGGATATCGCAAGGTTTTATAAAATTCTATACGAACAACATAAAACACTGGTCGGTGCAGGCCATTGGTTCGAGCAATCTGACAGATATTTTCGTTTAGGTTTTGGGTATCCTTCTAAAGATGAATTATTACAAGGTTTAAAAAACATAGACGCTTCGATTGAAGCGTCTATTATCATATAGATGCTGAAACGAGTTCAGCATGACGTTTGTAAAGTGAACTATTTCTGTGCGGTTGACGGCAAATTCATTTCCTTAAATTCGACATCGGCCGGCACATCAAATGTTCCGGCTGGCAAACTCGGATTTTCTTCCAGTTTCTTTAAAGTACTGGTCACGGTTTTGCCAACTACCGACATTTCCATTTTCATCGGTATCTGTTTCCACATCCATACTTTTCCCTGCATCTGTTCATTGCTGAAGCTGGCCACTTTACAGTCTTTTCCATTCACCGTTTCATTGCCTTCTTCTTTAAAGTTCATTTTCTTTTTCATTTCTTCCGTCATCTTGGAAAAGTCCATATTGCTGGCATCAAACCTGGATTCGTCCAGCTTAATTTTAGAACCTGTTTTTGTGCCTTCTGCCCATGAATAAACAAATCCATCCACCATTAAGCTGTTTGATGTGTTATTCATACTTTTGCCTCCAAATGAAATGGCTGTTTGTAGTTGCGTTCTGGATTTCTTGCCATAATCATCAAAAACGACTTTGGTTGTGGTCGTTCCCATTCCGCCAGGCATAATGGTTTCTGATTCATAGCTGCCGGATTTCAATCCGTCGCCGACAACCGCTTCTTTTACGTCTGCTACCACCGAAGATGGCTCAGCCGTTTCATTGGTTGCCGTGTTGTTTTTGCAGGCAGTAAATGTTGCCGCAATTCCTAAAATCAACATTAAGTGTTTCATAGTCTAATATTTTATATCAAAATTAATTAAAAAAAAGCACTCTGACAGGCTGAGTATATTAATTCTTTTTTTAGAGTGAATCTACGTACAAATGTCTATTTTTGGAAACTGTATTACAACAGCAATTTTATATGCACTGGCAGGAACTTTCAGACGAAACCAAACAACTATTAGAACGGTTGAAAATTCAACAGTTAGGCAAACTCAGCGTTGATGGAAAAGTTATTTGTGTGGTCAGGCTGGAAGATGGATTTTTTGGCATACACAATACCTGTCCGCATGCAGGCGCGCAATTGCACCATGGACATTGCAATAAAAAAGGTGTGATTGGCTGTCCTTTGCATGGTTATAAATTTGATATAAAAACAGGAAGAAGTACTGACGGTAACAATTATAAAATTGCGCATTATCAGTTTAAAGTTGAAGATGATAAAATGTGGATTGGTTGGAAAAGTTATTAGTTAAACGTTATTTGTTATAAGTAGAAAGAATGAAATATAGCATTGCAGAAATAAACAAGATTGTTAACGGAAAATTTCTTCAGGAAAAAGAAGATACTGTACTTACACAAGTTTGTATTGATACTCGACAAATTACCCATGCAGCTGCTAATTTATTTTTCTGTTTGATTGCACGAAATGATGGTCATCAGCATATAGAAAATGCCTATAAAAAAGGAATCCGAAACTTCATTGTATCAAAAGAAGTTGATGTTGAAAAATATACTGCAGCTAATTTTATCTTAACAGAAAATACTACCGCTGCGCTGCAACAGCTAGCACAATATCATCGTACACAATTTTCAATTCCGGTGATTGGCATTACCGGCAGCAACGGGAAAACGATTGTTAAAGAATGGCTCTATCAATTGCTGAGTGGTGAAATGAAAGTGGTGAAGAGTCCGAAAAGTTATAACTCACAGGTAGGTGTGCCGATTTCGGTTTTAAATATGGAAAAAGAGCACGAACTGGCTATATTCGAAGCCGGAATTTCCACCATTGGCGAAATGGAAAACCTGCAAAAAATTATCCAACCAACAATCGGAATACTCACTAATATTGGCTCTGCACACGATGCAGGTTTTTCATCCAGAGAAGAAAAATTGCAAGAAAAGTTAAAACTATTCGAAGGTTGCGAGCAAGTAATTTATTGTGACAGATATGTCGATCGTCCACAGTCGATTGTCCACAGTAAAGAGCTTATTAGTTTTGGTGAAGATGTGAAATCAACTTTTATTCTCAAACAAATAGAAAAGAAAAATAATGCTACGATAATAGAAATTTCATCCATTCCTTTTTCTATTCCTTTCACCGATGATGCAAGTATAGAAAATTGTCTGCATTGCATTATCGCACTAAAAACACTTGGTGTTGATGACACAAGCATACAATCTAAAATCTTATCGCTGCGCAATTTACCGATGCGACTGGAATTAAAATACGGCATCAACAACTGCACTATTATTGATGATTCTTACAGTGCCGATTTTCATTCTTTGCAAATTGCGCTCGACTTTTTTAAACAACAGGAAACGCACAAAAAGAAAACATTGATAATTTCTGAGTTTGAAGAATCAGGACTCGACGAAAAAGAATTCATTCAGAAATTAAAAACGGTGTTGCAGCAAAATTCTTTTGACAAACTAATTGGTGTCGGAAAATCATTTATGCAGCATATCGAATCGCTGGCTTATACCATTAAAGAATGGTATGTTTTTGAAAGCACCGAGCAGTTGATTGAACAATTCAATGTATTGAAATTTGAAAATGAGTTGATTTTGTTAAAAGGTGCCCGAAAATTCAGCTTTGAAAAAATTACCGCACAATTAATCGGACAGACACATGCCACTGTACTGGAAATAAATCTGAATGCGCTGATCAATAATCTGAATGTTTATAAGAGTTATTTGTCAAAACAAACCGGTGTGATTGCGATGGTGAAAGCGTTTTCATATGGAAGCGGCAGCACCGAAGTGGCCAGTTTACTGGAAAAACAACATATTGATTATTTAGCAGTGGCGTATGCAGATGAAGGTGTTGCGTTGCGTAAAGATGGCATCCAATCAAAAATAATGGTGATGAATCCTGACGCGGTAGATTTTGACCGAATGTTGGAATATCAGCTGGAACCGGAAATTTATTCGTTGCAGATTTTGAGGCTATTAACTAAAAAAATTGGTGAAAAGCCGATAGATATTCATATCAAATTAGAAACCGGCATGAACCGGCTAGGCTTTGTAGAAGCTGATTTACAGGAATTGATTTCTCTTTTACAACAACACCAAAACATACACGTCAAAACCATCTTTTCGCATCTGGCAGCCAGCGAAGATGCAAATTTTGACAACTACACCAAAGAGCAAATTACCTGCTTTGAGCAATTATCCGACACGCTGATTGCTGCTCTAAAGTATCCGGTAAAAAAACATTTACTCAACTCGAGCGGCATCCTTCGTTTTCCGGAAGCGCATTATGATTATGTTCGATTAGGCATTGGTTTGTATGGTGTGGATAGTTCTGCCAGCATTCAGGATAAATTATTGCCTATCGGAAAATTAAAGACAAGAGTAGCGCAAATAAAACACGTAAAAAAAGGAGAAACGATTGGTTATTCGCGCAAAGGTATTGCTGATGAAGACATGAAAATCGGTGTGCTTGCCATTGGTTATGCAGATGGCTACGACAGACGTTTCGGCAATGGCGCAGGCCAAGTATTTATTTCCGGTCAACGCGCAAAAATTATCGGCAACATTTGTATGGATATGTGCATGGCAGACCTTACCGAAATAGAGGATGTTCAGGAAGGCGATGAATGTGAAGTGTATGGCAAAGAAATATCCATCATAGAACAAGCAAAAAAAATCGGCACTATTTCTTATGAGTTGCTGACGCATATTTCATCGAGAGTGAAGCGTTTGTATTATCTGGATTAACGGACTCTATAGCCAATTCTGAAACCAAAGACGGTTTTAAACATATGGTAATTTCCCATTTTTCCATAGCCATAATAATCTTGTAAACCACTAAGAAAACCTCTTCTTTCAAAGGAAATGGTGTTATTATCATTAATATCCGGTGGCAACGGATTGGATGCTCTGCGAATAAACTTATATCCGAAACCGCCATAAACATCTATCACACAACGTTTATTTTTTCCAAAGAAATACATTTTTCCAAATTTCAGGCTTACCGCAATTTCATTAGTGGCATACACCGATTTTATATCTTCAAAATAAGAACAACCGTATCTGCAATAAGATTCTTCATTGCTGTACTTATAAAATGCATATTCAATTTCCGGTGCCAGATATACACTGCGCCACCATTTTTCCGGACTGTAGTTTTTAAAATAATATTTTAATGTGGTTTTCGATTCTATACCAATCAATGTATTGGGCACAAATGAATTATCTTTTCGGTAGATGCTGGTGTATGCGTTCAGGATACCAACACTCTGCTCTACTGCGAAATTTCTTTTTAGAACTACTTCCACGCTTGCATCAAAGAAAGTGGGTTTGTGTTCAAAAACAGACATTGGGTTTAGTTTAACTATAATGGCTGTCTTAAACGGAATGGTATCTTTTGTTTTTGAGAAACCAAAAGATAGCATCAACAAGAAACACAACAAACTGCAGTACTTTTTCAGCATTTTAATTTTTGTTGATTGTTTTCACAATACGAATGTTGTTCAAATCCGTGTAATCACAGAACGTATAACCTGATGGCGAAGAAACGATCAACAGATTATTTTCTGCTATCACATCTACTGCGTTTATATCCGAAATTTTGGTTAGATACTCAGGATTGCGATTGTCTGTAATATCATACACATGCACACCGTAGTTTCCGTTACAAACAAACAAAGTATTTCCGTCATAGCTCAACCCTTGCGGTTCTTCCATCACGATAAAAGTAAGTTCTCTAGGATACAAGGCATCTGTAACATCATAAACCACCAACATACCATTTGACCTGAAATTATTATTACATACGGTTCCGGTTCTAACGGTAGAATAAGCTACGTTAGCTTTCGCAATTGCGGGATCGCAACCGACAAAATGCATGGCCTTACTTTGTACAACAGGTTTTGTTTTGTCTGTTATATCTACAATAAATACGCCATCGGTAGCACCAATATATAAGCGATTGGTAAATGAAAAGATGGTTTCTATATTATATGCAACCGTGGTGCTGCCAACATTTATCATGTTGTTTTTGTCGGAAATATCATATACCACAATCTTATTATCTGATAATGCATAGAGATAATTTTCTACCACGGTAAACTTAGTTATAGAACCGGACTTGCCGTTATTATTGGGTGCAACTTCAGCATCAGAATACAACGTACATGATGGAAGAAACAGCAGTGAACAGCCTACAACGAATAAAGAAAAAAGTATTTTTTTCATAAACTAAAAATTTAATTCGGTTTGTAACATTTTGGATTTATCAGCAATGTATCTTTCCAGCCAACGAGCAATCCTTTACGTAAGTCGACGCATTCGAAATGACCATTATACGCTGGTGGATAGTTATTATAATTGACGATTCCATCTTTCACAATACTTAAAACGGAAACGTTCAACACATCACTGATATCAATAGCAATAAGGTCTTTTCCATTATCAGCCAAGAGTGTATTATCGCTGATGGTGAAATTTCTGTTACCAATGATTTTTATAAACGTAAGCTTTACAGGATTGGAAGAATCTGATTTATCTATTACATGAATTCCTTTATATACTTCATTGATAAAGAGATATTGGTTCCAGGAATAAATATTACCGGCATTTACAATGAGCTGTGTGTCGATATTTTGGATTACATACAGACTGTCGCCATTTGAATAAATAGGTTGCTTGCCGAAGACTTCATAATCATCTGGTGTGCATGCATTAAACAGCTGCATGATAAATAATAAAAATAACGTATAAAAGTGGCGCGTAAATTTCAACAGTTAATAATTTATATCTAAAAGTATAAACTATTATCCAATCTTGCAACTATTTATAAAAAAATACCTAAAATCAGGCATTGGCTGATTGTTCATTTTCATCTGAAACCTGGTCTGCGGTTGTTGCTTCCAACACTTCTGGTACATCCGTGATGGTTGGAATTTCTGCCGTTTCAACTACCTGTGCAACTGGTTCTTCAACAGTTGGTTGTTCTATCACCGGTTCGGTGATTTGTTCGTCTGTGTTCACTGCAACTGCTGTAACTACTGCAGCTTGTGCGTGTTCAATTTGTTCATTTTCTACAGCAACAGCTTCTTTTTTAGCCAGTTTTTTAGCTTCCAGTTCTTGTTGTTTTGCAGCTTCTTCCTGCTCGCGTTTCAGTTTTAGCTGTTCGCGTTCTACTTGTTGTTTCTTTTCTTTTTCGATATCTGCTTTCAGCTGTGCGATGGTTTGCTTGATGCCTTCTGCTTTCGCTTCTTTTTCTTTTGTTCTGTTTAAAATATCACCAAAACGACTTTTGAGTTCCTCCACGGATAACTTTCCACGTGTATAGTGCTGCATTTTTTCTACCTGCATCGTATAACTTTCGTTATCGCGTGCAATAGAATCTTTCAGGCCATCCAGAATTTTAGTCAACTGCGAAATTCTTCCCTGCGTTTTGCTCACCACTTCTGTCATTCTGTATTTACGCAAATCATCAAAAATGGCATTCACCTGATTATAAATGGTACGTTTGTGATTCCAGCGAATGGCAGCATCCTTTAATTCTGTCTGAATTTTTTTCAATTCTTCAAAAATAAATTTCCACTGATCATTGTAAATCAGCTTTGCCTGCAAGTCTTCAATTCGTTTGTAATAATTTTTAACGAGTACAGCATTTGCCTGATCTTCATTTTCATTATTGATACGTTTTACTGCTTTGAGTGCTTCAAAAACAGCATTTATTTTATCTTTTAATACGGTAGTTTGTTCCCAGGAAATTTCATTTTTTTTCTGATAAGACGCAATTTTTTCCCATTGTGCTTTTGCTTTATCCCATAGTGACTGATCATATTCTGCTACAACAGATGCTTTTTCTTCCAGCAATTTCACTTCGTCGGTGAGCAGTTGATTGATTTTAGAGCTCATTAGCTTTTTGCCCCATTTGTGTTGTGATTGCAAGACAACATCCAATCTATCTACCTTTACTTCTTCCGGCAAAATGGTATCGCTGTTGGCATCAATTTCCCAATGAATGGCATTATCCGGAAATGTATATTCTCCACCATTTTTCCATTCTACAAAAACAGCATCCTGGATTTCTTTGGTCACATCTTCTTTTGGAAATGCGTGAATATGGATTTTTGCAGTTTCTTCATCTAAATGGATGGCAATTAAGGCTTTTCTGTCGGTGCCGATTTCGCCCCATAATACTAGTCTTGTGTTCATGTTAAAAGTCGTAAGTAGTAAGTAATAAGTCGTAAGTATTCGCCGATAAAGTCAGGATCCTATTTACGATAATCAATTTTGTAATGAATAATCTGTTTAATAAAAAAACAGTTTGCAATACATGCAAACTGCGATACAAAATTAAAAAATTATTGGTTAATTTTTCAGTGTTGCACGTTTTGTTTTTACCGTTTCAATGATTTGTTCCTGCAATGAAATCTGTTGTTGTTTGGCCGTTTGGTCAGCATCATTTTTCTTTATTTCTTGTTCCAGTTTTGAAATTTTGGTCTTAGAATCTTCAATTGCCTTTAGTGCTTTATCTTTGCTTTTTTGCAATGACTTTAACTCTTTATTTAAGGTTTTCAACGCTTTTTCTTCAACTTTTTGCTGGCTACTAACCATCGCAACTGCCTGATTCTGTGCAAACTCTTTAATTACAGCTTCCATAGCTGCATGTTGAGTGCCATATGCATAAGAAGTAACAAATGCACCACCTAAATCGGTAAAAAAGGTCACTTTAGAACCTTTGTCAACCGGTGTAACGATAGCATAAATATCAACGGTGTTAGCGCTAACAGTAGAAATCTGTGCATTGTCTATTAATATTTCCGGTGATTTTTTAGTGCTGACAAGTTTAGCGTTATACTTTTTGCTTAATTTTTTTAAACCATCTTTTGCTTCATTTACGCTGGTTCCGTTTAAAATTACTTCAATACCATTTTGTTCGCCTCTGCTCATAAATTGACGGACTTCGTTGGTTGTAAATGTAGTTTGAGCATTTACAAAAGTGATTGACAAGAAGAGAATGGTTAGTATGCCTGTTAATTTCAAAAATTGATTGTTCATTTTGATAGTTATTTGTGTTTAAAAATTGATGCTTTATCGCATAAAAAAAGCAGCTTGCACTGCTGCAAACTGCTTTAGTAAAATATACTTTTTTAATTTAATGTTGCACGTTTAGTTTTTACCGTTTCTATAATTTGCTGCTGTATAGAAATTTGTTGTTGTTTAGCTGCCTGATCTGCATCATTTTTTATGATATCCTGTTCACGTTGCTGTATCAGTGCTTTTGCTTTTTCGATATCTTTTAAATAATCTTCTTTGTCTTTTGTTAAATCTTTCAGATTACCGGTTAACGTTTTTAAGATTTTTTCTTCTGCTTTTTGCTGTTCTTCTACCACTTCAATAGCCTGATCTTTAGCAAATTTTTTCAGCGAAGCATCTAGTCCTGCGTATTGTGTGCCATAAGCTGCAGACGATACGAATGCACCGCCTAAATCTGTATAAATAGTCACTTTAGAACCATTATCTACCGGTGTAACAATTGCATACATATCTACCACATTTGCACTTACAGTTGGCATTTGTGCGTTGTCTATAAAGATTTCAGGACTTTTCTTGTCGCGAACAATCTTTGCTTTCATTTTTTTGCCCCATTTTTCAATGGCATCTTTGGCGTCTTCAGGCTTAGTGCCGTTCAGAATTATTTCAATTCCGTTTTGTTCGCCTTTACTCATAAACTGGCGAACTTCGTTGGTGGTGAACTGTGTCTGTGCGTTTGCTGCTGCAAAAGTGAATAGTAATGCCGCTGTAAAAAGTGACACTTTCAAGTTTTTCTTCATATTCATACAATTTATCATTTAACAATACCTGTTACTTTCTCTTTATTATACTGCAAAATAAATGCCACAAAATATCCTTGTGAGCGAACTAATTCTAAAATCTCTTTGGCGCGTTCCAGATTGTCAAAATTTCCGAGTCGGTAAATATACCGTTCGTATGCTCTTACTTCTTCCATTTTGCCAAGCATTTCAAATTCAGGAAACTTAAGATTTCCAACATCATAGCTTGCCAATTGTATTTTATAATAAACATCCGGCAAAATCTCCGTTACTGTTTCGGCTTTACTTTCTGCAACTACTGCTTTTTCCTTAATCTCTGTTTTAATAGTTGGAATGTCAGTTAGTTTGGTTGCATCTTTAGATATATTTTCAGTTTTATTTTGAAAATCTTCTACTTTTGGTGTTACAGTTGCTATTGGTGTTTCAATCACCGGAGTCGGTATGTTTTGGATTTTAGTGGTTTCTACCACCAACTTTTCCTGTATTGAATCTGACGGAATTACTTCAGTTTCATCTGTCGCAAATTTTATTTTCTTAGGCTTTTTAGTATTCACCATATCTGCAGCAAATTGCGGTGCACTTTCAGTTTTTACAGTTACCGGTATTTTCTGTTCTGCTGATTCTTTTGTTGCTTGTATTTTATTTTCTAAAACTGCTGGTTTGTTTTCTGTTTCCAATGGCAGCTGAATTTTTTCTTCAGTTTTAAGTGTATCAGCTATTGAATTAGTAAGCACAGATTTATTGGATGCTGTAAGAATTTCAGGCTCTTTATTTTCAGGAATAATTACCGGAATTGGAGTTGGATTCGGGTCGGCAGTTGTTGTCACAACAGATGAAGAATTATTTACACTTATTTCAGGTTGGGTTTTCTTTGAATTTTCTGAAGCTATAATTTTTAATAAGGAATCAATTTTTTGCTGCGTGATTGGCTCGTGATATTCAGCAGCAGCATTTGAATTTAAAGAAGTGCTTTTATTTGTTACTACATTAATGATTCGGCTAGGTGGCAAATTACCTTCTTTATAAACTTTATTTTCAGTAAGTTTAAATTTATTGCCGGTTAGTAAATAATCGCGCACTTTTATGCTGTTTTTTTCAAGTCCGTAAGTGGTAAGTTCATCTGTAATTTTTTGCTCCTGCGTTTCAAAAATAACTTTGTAATCATTATTCAGCAATAGCTTGATTTCAAATTTTCCGGTGGCATCTATATCTACTTCGCGTAATTTTTGAGTGGTGTAGTTAACCATTCTCATCTTGGCTTTTACAGCAGGTTTTCCGGTGGCTGCATCTGTTACTTTTCCTGTAAATATGATGTAATTTTCCAGTGACAAATTATTCGTAGCACCTTTATTAATACTGAGCTGTGCATCCGGTTTTAACAAGCTATAACCAACAACAGAATCGCCATTTGATTTGCCGGCTGCACTAATCTTTTGTGTGAAAGTGCGGTATCCGTCTTTTGATGTTCTTATGGTGTAGAGTATATCCTTATTTATCTGAAATTCAGCTTTACCGGTTTGGTCTGTCATTCCTTCAAATATCTTCTCATTATTGTCGAATACCTGAACCAACGCATAGTCTATTGGCTTTTCTGAAAAAGTATCATTTGCGTATACCATTAATTTCAAACTAAACGGTGTGAACCGATATACATCAAAGCCGCCTTTTCCACCAGTTCTGTTGGAAGAAAAATAACCGGTTTTTGTTTCTTCATCGTATATCACACTAACATCATCACCTGCAGAATTAATGGGTGCCGTTTGCAGTACAACATCTTGCCAGATAGCATTGACTTTTTTAGAAGAAAAAATATCAAAGCCACCAAAGCCACCTTTTCTGTCTGACGAAAAATAGAGTGTATTGTTTATTCCATCCTGTACTAAAAATGGATTTGTTTCGTTTGCTGTTGAGTTCAATAATTTTCCTAAATTTTCAGGAGCTGTCCATTGCTGATTTTCCCAACTGCTTTCCCAAATATCAAAGCCACCAAAGCCACCAGGTTGGTTAGAAGAAAAATAGATTTTATTTCCTTCTGTATTAAATGCCGGATTTTTTAAAGAAAATCCATCTGAATTAAATGGAAATGGTTTTACATTTAAGAAATTTCCGCCTAAATTATCTGCTGTAAATAATATTTCATGTTTAGTTTTTCCTTTTTTAGAAACTGTTTTTTCTTCTACTGCAGAAAAGACTACGGTGTTGCCATCCTGTGAAAAAGACAATGCGGTGATCACTAATTTTGATAAGTCTTTATTGTAAGCGCTTACCGGCACATCAAATCCCTGAAAAGCACGAACAATCTGGTATATATCATAGGTTGGAAGAACATCTTTATTATCCTGATTTTTTATGGTTACATAAACAGGATTTGTTCTCAGTACCGCTACATTGGTTTCATCAGCAGAAGTATTGTAAGGATAATTTTCAAGCTTATAATTATAAGATAATGCCGATGACTTCAGGATATTTTCGCATTGATTTGCTAAATCCATTACTTTGTTTAAATCACCTGTCATTGCTGCATACATCAGATAGCCATCTAGTGCTTTCTGATACTCACCCATTATGTGATATGTGTTTGCATAATTGAATAAATTTACTTTAGATGTTTTAATCAGCTGACTTTCCTTATCATACCATTCCATTGCGGTGGCATACTCTTTTTTCTTTACATATAATTCTGCAATTCTGAAAGCATCCTGCGGATCGCGGTTATCGCCAAAATATCTTCCTTTATAATATTCTATTACCTTGTCGATTCCACCGCTTGCTATTAACTTACTGATGTAAGTGGCATCCCATTTTTTTGCAAACGACATACTCACCAGGAGCATACAACTAATAAAAAACAATCTCTTCATACTATTTATGTTAATGTGCTTCCAGCCAATTATTTCCAAAACCAGCTGATACTTCTATAGGTACTTGCAAAGGTAAGGCATTTTGCATTTCGCTTACAACGATTTGTTGTATTTCTTCTTTTTCAGGCAAATATACATCAAACAATAACTCATCATGAACTTGTAATATCATTTTGGATTGCATCTTTTGTGCAGACAATTGTTGATGTATATTTATCATCGCTACTTTAATCATATCTGCAGCAGTTCCCTGAATGGGTGCATTGATGGCATTTCGTTCTGCAAAACCACGTATGGTCCAGTTGCCTGCATTGATGTCGCGCAAATACCTTCTTCTGCCGAGTAATGTTTCAACGTAACCATGCTCGCGTGCAAACTGAATGGTATCGTCCATATATTTTTTGATGCCGCTGTATTTAATAAAATATTGTTCAATCAACGCAGCAGCTTCTGTTCTGGAAATACCTAAACGCTGCGCCAGACCGAACGCTGATATTCCGTAAATGATGCCGAAGTTGACCATTTTTGCCTGTCTGCGCATTTCTGAAGTAACGTCTTCCAAGGCAACACTAAAAACATTTGCAGCGGTGGCAGCATGAATATCCAAATTTTTTTTAAAGGCATCTATCATATTTTCGTCTTCACTGATAGAGGCCACAATTCTCAATTCTATCTGGGAATAATCGGCAGAAAGTATCGTGTGATTTTCATCTTTTTGTATAAATGCTTTTCTGATTTTTTTACCACGTTCTGTTTTAATTGGAATATTCTGCAAGTTTGGATTTACAGAACTTAGTCTTCCTGTTGCAGCTATAGCCTGATTAAAGGTAGTGTGCAGTCGATGTGTTTTTGGATTTATTAAATTAGGCAAGGCATCAACATACGTACTTTTAAGTTTGGTAAATTCACGATAATCCAATAATTTTTCTACAATCGGATGTTCGCCAGCCAGCTTCTGTAGTGTTTCTTCATCGGTAGAATATTGCCCTGATTTTGTTTTTTTTCCGGGATATTTTATACCCATTTTTTCAAAGAGCACATCACCCAATTGTTTCGGTGAATCAATATTGAACTGAACACCACAGGTCGATAATATTTCATCTTTCAACGCTAGTATATCCTGCGCAATTTCATTCGAATATTGTTTTAAAAAATCCGTGTCCACCTTTACACCTTCAAATTCCATATCCGTTAAAACAGGTATCAACGGTGTTTCCACTTCATAGAATAATTTATGAAGATGCGTATGATCAATTTCTTTTTTAAAGACGTTGTACAGCTGCAAAGTTACATCTGCATCTTCTGCGGCATATTCTTTTACCTGCTCTATCGGCACATCGCGCATGGTGCCCTGAGAAGCTCCTTTTTTGCCAATTAACTCAGTTATTGATACCGGCGAATATCCTAAATAATTCTCTGACAATACATTCATATTGTGCTTAGTATCTGCATCCATTAAATAATGCGCCAACATGGTATCAAACAAAACACCTTTCACTTCCACATCATACCATTTTAACACCAGCTGATCAAATTTTATATTCTGACCGATTTTAGTTATATGTTCATTTTCCAGGATTTTCTTGAACTGATGTACTTGCTTTTTTGCCGTATCCTGATTGGCATCAATCGGAATATAATAGCCTTCATGAGGTTTGATGCTGAAGGACATACCAACTAATTCGCAGTTATTGGCATCTACGGATGTGGTTTCCGTATCAAAACAAATTATTTTTTCTGCTGCTAATTTTTGTATTAAGTTGTCAATTGCTTCTTGCGTATCTACCAGAAAATACTGGTGTTCTGTATTCGTAATATTTTTTCCGAAATTAATTTCTGCGGCGTCTGCAGCATTTTCCATTTCAGAGGTTGGTGCATCAAATAAAGAAGTTTGTGCTTTATCTTTTGGTGCGGCTTGCTTTTTGGAAGCTGTTTCATTCATGGAATAATCATCGCCAATAATTTTTTTCCCGAGTGTTCTGAATTCCAGTTCTGCAAATATGGAAGCTAATTTTTCTTTATCAAATTCTTTCAAAATAAAATCCTCTTCTTTCCAATCTATTGGTGCATCCGTAATGATGGTGGCAAGTTTCTTAGATATCAATGCCATCTCTTTGTGTTCGATGAGTTTATCTTTCATCGCACCTTTAACCTCATTTATATTTTCATAAATATTTTCAATAGAACCAAATTGGCGAATCAGCATTTTAGCCCCTTTTTCACCAATGCCTTTTACACCGGGAATATTATCTACTGCATCGCCCCAAAGTCCTAGAATATCTATGATTTCTTTTGGATTTTTGATTTCCCATTTCTTATTTAATTCCTCCACACCTAATATTTCTGCAGGCTTTCCCATAAACGGTGGTTTATGAATGAATATATTTTCTGAAGCCACCTGTCCTAAATCTTTATCTGGAGAAACGATGTAACATTCAAAGCCTTCTGCTGCTGCTTTTACTGCTAACGTACCAATTAAATCATCTGCTTCATATCCTGGAATTTCCACAACAGGCATATTCATCGCTTTTATTATTTCCTTGATATATGGAATCGAAGTGACAATATCATCTGGTGTTTCCTGACGGTTTGCCTTATAAAAATCGTGTTCAGCCTGCCGGTCAGTTTGTGCTGCCGCATCAAATACTATGGCATAATGAGTAGGCTGATATTTTGTTTTAATTTCCCAAATGGTATTTAGAAAACCTTGTATGGCAGAAACATTAAATCCTTTTGAATTAATTAATGGTGCTTTCTGAAAAGCAAAATAGGCGCGAAATATAAGTGCGAACGAATCGAAAAGATATAATTTTTTCATTATTTACTTGTAGAATTATAGAATTGAATACATATAGAATCTCCACTTTATTCAAGATTTTTATCAGAAGTTCTACCTTCTTTAATTGTTTATTTATTTAATTGCAACGCTTGCCAGTATTCTGCTGCTCTGCGTGTGTGCGGAATACAGATGCTTCCACCAACAAGATTGGCGATTGCAAAGACTTCATAAATTTGTTCTGTAGTGACACCTGCTTCATGCGACTTGCCGAGATGGTATTTTATACAATCATCGCAACGCAGCACCATAGATGCTACCAGTCCGAGCATTTCTTTTGTTTTAGCATCAATTGCTCCGTCTGCATAAGCATGCATATCGAGGTTGAAAAAACGGTTGAGCGTTAAATTCTTTTGCTCCAGAATTACTTCGTTCATTTTAGAACGATAGTCATTAAATTCATTTACTAAATCTGCCATAAAATAAGAAAACTATTACTTGTCTAAATTACGACAAATAATAGTTTTCTGTTTGTTTTGAAAAAGTAAGTGTATTATTTTTTCTTTTTTGTGGCTTTACGCGCTTGTGTCCATTCTTCGAACAAGTCAATTCCACGGTGCATTGCTTCCAAGCGATCGTAGTTTAATGAGTAGTAAATTTTCTTACCATCTCTTCTTGTTCGAACAACATCAACACCTCTCAGGATTTTTAAATGCTGAGAAGT
Source organism: Chitinophagales bacterium (assembly GCA_035389165.1). Lineage (GTDB taxonomy): Bacteria > Bacteroidota > Bacteroidia > Chitinophagales > JADIYW01 > JADJSS01. Next base: position 6,956 of record DAOORG010000007.1, on the reverse strand, counting down.
AATGGATTGCTCAATTTTAAGCGTGTTGTAAATCACATTTACATTTACTTCTTTTTTTTCGTGGATCAGCTTGATGATTTTTAATCTCAAGTGATGCGCCACTGCTCTTAAAAGCTCTGCGGCTTTCTCGATCTTTTCTGTGTTGAATTCAAAATTTTCCATAAAAACTTTTTTACAATTTAGTTCGCTACAAATATATAGAAATATTTGGAAATAAAAATCAAATATATTGCCAAATCCAAATATTTAACACAAAACATATGAATAACGATGGAAAACTATGAAATTTTTGAAAAAATTGATATTTATCAAGGAAAAATTGTCTTATTTTATCAATTCTAGCATCAGTCTGTTTATTTCATCCAACCTGTCATGGTCAACAGAGTAATAAATATACTTGCCGTCTCTTGATGTATAAACTACACCTGCTCTTCTGAGTAGTGCCAGATGTTGAGATGTGACGGATTGTTCCAATCTTAATTTAACATATAAATCAGTAACGGTCATTTTACCTTCCTGATTTATTAACCGAATCATATCTTGACGTAATTTGTGATTTACTGCGCGTAATACTAAAACGGATTTACGTAGAACTTGAAAATCAATTCTCAATTCTGGTTGCATGATGCTCTTGCTGTTTACTGACATGGTCGTTTTCATTTTAAAAGTTTCTAATATTGGTATATCCAATAGTATACCAAACATTAAGAATAGTTTTAATACTGAATGGTTGCATGAAAAAAAATAAATTTTTATTTTTTTATGTTAAAAAATTATTCTTTAAATTTTGTGTTGAGTAAAATGCTTTTGCATAGTTCGGTTCAAAGTAAGCAATATCAGTAAAATTATTTTTTATAAAGCTTGAAAAGGCCAGTAAACAAAGGTCTTGAGCACTTGGTCTAAAATTTTCAAACACTATTGTTGTATCTACATTTATTGTAGATACTGCTTTTGAAGCACCATTTCCGAATAGCAAATATTTTTTTTCTGATTCCAATAAATCTTTGAAATTTTCGTCAATAATCAAGCTGGTAAAATGTTGTACTTCTTGAAGATTTTTATTGAAGAAAGAAGTAAAAACTTCCATTCTTCTTGCATCTATCATAGGCACATACACATCAAAATCTTGCTGATTGTATCTTGTCTGAATTCCATTTACCATTGCTTCCAGAGTAGACACAGGTATTAATGGAATATCTAATGAATAACAATATCCTTTTGCTGCAGCTGCAGCAATGCGCAATCCGGTGTAGGAACCAGGACCTGCACTTATGGATATAGCATTTAAATCGGAAAAAGAAATTCCGGAATCTGTCATTAATGTATCCAATAATACATGTAATGTATCTGCTGCTTTATTAGATTCCTGTACTTCCTTGAGTGCTATGCATTGTCCGTCTTTAGAAATCGCTACAGAGGTAACGGCATTGGCTGTTTCAATACATAGAATATAAACCGGATTTTCAGACAAATTCAACTCTTTACTTAAAATACTGCTTTCTATTTTTTAGCTGTCAGGATGGATTTATATTTCAATCCGTCACTTAATAATTCAACAGCTTTTTTAACTTCTTCATCTTCTTTTAAACTATTGGCGATTCTACCTTTTTCGTAGGTGTATCGACTCACAATTTCCTGCTCCAACAATCGTTTTATTTCAGCTTTATTTTTCAATAAATCTTTTGATTTATCGTGTTTAATTTGTGTTTCCAGATCTTTGATTACTTTTTTTACATCATCGGAATAGCTATCATCTTTGATACTTTTTTTCAAATCTTCCAGCCTCACTTCACTTTGAGTGGTATACTCATATTCTTTGCCTTTTAAATAGTCTGAAAATAAATTGAATTCTTCATCCATTAATGTAAAATTATTGCCATCGCGTAAAGTCGTATGGTCATGTTTATATTGGTTGGCAAACTGGAAAATATGGTTATTGGTATATAAAGCAATTGCTATTTGTGATATTTTCTGTTCTTCTGTTTTTATATCTGGTTCAATGCCAGCTCCATCTTTCACTATTCTGCCTGCTTTTGTTCTGTATTCTTTGCGCAAAGAATCCGGCAATGCGCTGGCAATACCGTCTGCACTTCTGTGCGAATAATCGATGCGTTGAATACATCTTCCACTTGGAATGTAGTATTTAGAAATCGTCACTTTTAATTTTGATTTGTAAGCCACAGGTTTTGTTACCTGCACCAGGCCTTTTCCATACGTGTTTTGTCCGATGATAACACCACGGTCCAAATCCTGGATAGAGCCGGAAACGATTTCCGAAGCAGAAGCAGAACCACCATCCGTTAATACTGCCAATGGAATTTCTGTATCAACAGGTTTACCGGTAGTTGCATATTGAAAATTTGCTTCCTGTATCTTTCCTTTTGTGTTTACGATATTAGTGCCTTTATCTACAAAAGTATTGCAGATATTAATGGCTTCATTCAGTAAGCCACCGCCATTGCCACGCAAGTCTAAGATAACACCTTTGATATTCGGATTTTTTTTCAGCTCTTTCAATGCATCCTGTACTTCCTGAGAAGCATTATCTGTAAACATCGTCAGCTTTATATAACCTACCTTATCATTGACCATTCCAAAGTAAGGAACGTTTTCAATCTTTATTTCTTCTCTGTTAAA
>DAOORG010000007.1:0-4219 GCA_035389165.1 Chitinophagales bacterium | reverse complement strand
TGATACTCATCTAAATCTGCGCCGGTGATATAGTTAGTGAACGGATCCAGGCCATCCAGCATTTTATTAATGCCGTCTGTCATTAGTTTGTTCGGATCTACATCATCGACGTAATACGTATTCAACTCTTTATATAATTGCGTGAACAGTTCCATGTTTTTGGCAATCTCAAAATAGCGATCCTGGTCAGCAGCTCTTGCATTAAGCAGTAAACACAAACACAGAATAGTGAATAATTTTTTCATAATAATTAATTTAAAAAATGAGTTTTTATAGTTGCTCTTTTAATGAACTTTAAAACTACTAAAAATAGTATTTACGAATGGTTAAAAAATACAAATAAACTAAGGAACCGGATCATAACCACTGCCGCCCCATGGATGACAAGATAAAATACGTTTTGCAGCCAGATATCCACCTTTAAATAAACCGTGTTTTTTTAAGGCCTCAATGGCATAAGTAGAACAAGATGGCTGATACCGGCATTTATTTTCACCCAGCAATGGTGATACTGAATACTTGTATATCTGTATCAGTAAAACGAACGGGAAAATCATTATTTTTTTTAATAGCTGCATTTATTGAATGTTGTTTTCTTAATTCTACTATTTATTTTAAAATTTCAGACAAAATTAAACCATAAAATTTTGATTATCAATTTTTTATAAACAATAAACTAATTATTTTTATGACATTGACATTTATTTGTACCAGCTTCCGTTGAAGATATTACCTAAATTCACTTTAGCTAAGCACGCTTAAAATGCAAACAACTAAGATACTATCATTTTTAAAATTAATTCGCGTCCTTTTGGTATTCTTGCCTTTGCCGACTTACGCACAGATGACAAATTATATTAATTTATTTGATTTCAAAAACATCAATACGCAAACTTTAGTTCCGGTTCAAGGTTTAAATGACACGCAACGCCACATTTTTACACTACTAAAACATAGCTTTGAAGTACAACAAATTATCAATTATCCAAAGGATACAGCATTTTACTGGAAAGGATTAAAAGGCAATAAATCATTTTATTCCAAAGATTCGCTATTGTTATTTTTTATCAGACCAGATGATACAATACGTCGTCCATGCATTCTGCTGACTCATGGAAATAACGCTAAATACAGAAGTAGCTGGCACGAACAAATGAATTTTTATGCAATAGACCTGGCCATGCGTGGTTTTGCAGTTGCATATTACGAGAATCCCAGCAGTTTTGAATCCAGAAATAAAAATACTTATGCCAATACACGAAATGCCTTTTATAATGGTTTTCAATCAGCTGTTGCGGCATCTATTTATATTACAAAACATGCATCCTCTTTAAATATTGACACCTCAAAACTATTTTCCGGCGGACACAGTTTTGGCGCATTCTGTACTTTATCGCTTGCTTTTGCAGATAGCGGACAGAATTTTACAGATAGCATTTTTAGCACTCAGGGAAATTTTGAAGCAAAAGCACTTTATCCAACTATTCCATTTTCAAAAAACATAAAACGGACATATGTAATTGGCGGCGGACTTCCAAAAGATGATACTTTGGAAACCAACAATAGCAGAATGGGTGCATTTATTGATGAAAAAGACAATGGATTGTCTGTATTGTTTTTACATGGCAGGAAAGATAATCTTGTGTTGTTTGATGTTACAAAATTCGGAACATCAGATACGGTTGCTTCCTATTTTTATGCAGAAGGTCCACGTGCATTACTCAATAATATTCAAGCGTCCGGCTTGGATATTTCTACAAAGCTTTTTGTTAACTGCAGTGGCTATCATCCGTTCATAAATACTGTTTGCAACGAAAGCAATACCAATTGTATTCAACAATATCAATGGCTATATTTAAATGAACCACCGGATAGCCTAACGAGCACTAGTCCTTATTTTACTAATAATTTGAATGATTCTTTGCTTCGGTATTTCGCATATATGGCAACACAAATAGATGATGTAAATTATATTACTGCTGACTTTTTACAACCCGCTATACTAAATTCTACATCTGAGTTTGACGATAAAATCTATTTTGTGCAACCTGCGGATACGTTTACATTTGCCAATCCGGGTGGTCATTATATTTTTAGAAATACAGATTGCGAAGGCAATACGATTGTAGTAACCAGTATACCTGAAAATTATGCATCAAAAAACAACGTGCAGGTGTATCCGAATCCATCTGCTAATTTTATCGTTTTTGAATCAACAGAATTGATACAGAACATTAGAGTTTATGCTGTGACAGGAGCGTTGCTAAAAGAAATTAATGCTAATAATTTTCTACAACAAATGGATGTAAGCAATTACAGCAATGGTGAATACATTGTTATCATACAACTGAAAAATGAAATTATTACGAAGAAGATTAGTGTAATTCGTTAATTTTTACTATCATAATTGAATAAAGGTTTGGTTATTTTTGGTGGTATTATGCGTTCTTTTTTAAACATCGCCACACACTCATCATACATCTTATACTTGCTCAATTTAGGATCTATTTTATCAAAGAGTATTTTGAGCTTTTTAATATCATATGCTATTGTATCATAGCCTGGATCTTCAAATGTGTATCCCAAAGTATTATAAATATATTCTAAAGTTAAAAATGAACTTAAATGAGTATCATAAAATTGATTTATATGTTTACCTGATAATTCGTTGCATAAAGGTAAATATTTTTGTAACCATGCTTGCGCACTGTCTCTATCCATACCATTGTATGGATAGAGCATTGCGTGCATAATGTTGTACTTTTTATACATACTATCATGTATTCTCATCATTTCTTTGTAGTCATCATTTAAAGGCGAACCAGTTACTTTTGCTGTTTTATTTTTGCAATCAATATTTAGTTCATAATTACCTTCATCTAAATAGAACTGAAAAGCATTTTCTGCATTGTTATTAATAAAGAGAGTTGTATGTATAGGTTGTTTTACTCCCAATTTTAAGGTTATACTTTTTTTGGTTTTTTTTGATTTATTTAACACATAAAGAATATGCTCACTACTTAAATAGATTTTATTTTTTATTGCATATTTTTTATTGTGAAAAGAAACTTTGACGGTAGAATTTATTTTATTCGTAAACACAGATGTATCTAATGCAATAGTTGAATCTGGTCTAAAACAACCACTGCAAGTCAATTGCTGAGACTTCAAATCAAACTTTATAATAAGTATAACTATAAGTAATATGTATTTATTTTGTCTCATTATTTTCATTTGTAAAATTACATGGCACATAACACATACATTGATCGCTTCCAGGTCCTCCACAACCTGCAACATAACAGGTTACATACCTTTTGTGCCAATAACTTATATAATAATCACAAGGTGCCCATTGTGGTGTTGGATTAAATTCAACTATAGTTTTACCATCATCAATTATTTTAAATGCTTTATTGGGTATGATAATTTTATAAAGATTTAAAACATTTTGTTTGCTAAGCTTTTCAAATATTGGCATTGTATGATTTTCAATTCGAGCAACGAACTTATTATCCATAATAATACCTCTTACAATTGCTTTTCCTATCTGCTTTAGATAATGCTGAAAACCCATAATACCTTCTTTTATTTTACGTTCTTCTTCAGCAAATGAAGAATTTATATCAATATTTAATTCTTTGTCGGTATATTTTGTATTTACAAAATTCTCGCCAACTTTTTTACACGCAATAAATGCTCCAATTACGAATAATGTAATTGCTAAAATTCTTATCTTTATAAATTTAATAATTTTAATTTATTTCTACTCTTTTAAAGGTTTTCAAAAATATTCCTTTTTATATCTTTCGAAAGATTCATATACAAATATATACAAGATTATCAAAAATAAAAATAAATTTATTTTTATTTTTATTTTTGTATTTTTTTTATAATATTAAAACATAAGATTTCTTTACAAATTTACCTATGCAGTTGCATATTGGTAGAGAAATAAGAAGAATTGCTAAACAAAAGCAAGTAAAACAGATAGAATTGGCTGAAATGATTAATACTTCTAAGCAAAACATTTATAGCATCTACCAAAGAAAAACTATTGAAACTGGCATTTTAGTAAAAATATGCAATGCATTAGACCACAATTTTTTTACTTACAATTTGGGTCAATTAGATTTTGATGCAGAGAAAGAAGCTAAAGAAGAAATGAATGCGTTAAAACAATCTATAATTGAAAAAACTAAGGAAATTGAATATTTAA
>DAOORG010000006.1:20871-22951 GCA_035389165.1 Chitinophagales bacterium | reverse complement strand
CATAGTAACATAGATAATATGTAGAATCTTTGGTTTTTTGCAAAATAATCGGACATCAATAGATACACAAAAGTCTCACCTAAGGCGAGATTTCTCTGATTTTCTCAGGGTTTTAAAAGTTTGGCACCAACCGAAAAATGCTATTGGAAAAAAATCTATGTTTCTATGTGGTTTACAAATTATACGCAAAAATATCCACAATCATAATCCATCCTTTACATTTCTGTTTAGTTTCATTCAAAAACAAACTGTATTTTTGTATAACCAAAAAAATGTTCTTACCCGGAACATAACACATGAGCGATCAAATAAAACACGAATGCGGCATTGCCTTAATCAGGCTACTCAAACCGCTGTCTTACTACAAAGAGAAATATGGTGACATTCACTACGGCTTGAACAAAATGTACTTGCTGATGGAAAAACAGCATAACCGCGGACAAGATGGTGCCGGTTTAGCGACCATTAAACTGGATACAGCACCTGGTAGTCCTTATTTTGACCGCGAACGAAGCGTAGACAAACAAGCGATTAAAGCCATTTTTGACAAAGTTTTTCGTCCGTTTGCCAATCTTTCCGACAAAGAAAAAGAGCAGTTGCAGGATATGGATTATGTGAAAAACCATTATCCGTTTATGGGTGAATTGTTGTTAGGACATTTGCGCTACGGAACACATGGCGGTAATGATATGAGTAATTGCCATCCGCGAATTCGTGCCAACAACTGGAAAACCAGAACGCTGATTGTGGCCGGCAATTTCAATATGACCAACGTGGACGAACTCTTTGATAAATTGGTGGATTTAGGTCAGTTTCCACGTGAAATGTCAGATACCATGACAGTTTTAGAAAAAATAGGTCATTTTTTGGATGTTGAAAATCAAAAACTATTTAAAAAATATAAACCATCCGGGTTATCAAATTACGAGATAACACCATTGATAGAACACAGTATAAACGTAACGGAAATATTGAAAAACTCTGCCGAAGATTTTGACGGCGGTTACGCCATGGCCGGAATGATTGGTCACGGAGATGCCTTTGTGATGCGCGATCCAAGTGGTATTCGTCCTGCATATTTTTACAAAGACGAGGAAGTGGTCGTGGTGGCATCAGAAAGACCGGCTATTCAAACAGCATTCAATGTACACAGAAGTAAAGTGCAGGAAATAAAACCTGGTTATGCATTAATTATCAAAAAAGATGGAAGCGTAGGCGAAGTAGAATGTACAAAACCATTAGAAAGAAAAGCCTGCAGTTTTGAGCGTATTTATTTTTCACGCGGCAGCGATTTTGAAATTTATCAGGAAAGAAAAACGCTGGGAAAATTATTAGTGCCAACAATTTTAAATTCGGTTAATCACGATGTGGAAAATACCGTTTTTTCTTATATACCAAACACGGCAGAAGTGGCTTTTATTGGTATGACAGAAGAAATTCAGAAACAGCATATTCAGAAAAAATTACAGGCTTTTAATAATGGTGAAATAAAAACTACCGATGAATTGCACCAGCAACTTTCGGTGATGCCACGCGTGGAAAAAATTGCCATTAAAGATGTGAAAATGCGTACGTTCATAACAGATGATTCGTCGCGCAATGATTTAGTACAACACGTGTATGATGTAACCTATGGTTTGGTAAAAAACAACGAAGATACTTTAGTGGTGTTAGATGATTCGATTGTGCGTGGTACTACATTAAAGGAAAGTATTTTGACAATGCTCGATAGATTACAACCCAAAAAAATTATTGTAGTTTCTTCAGCACCACAGATTCGATATCCGGATTGTTACGGTATTGATATGAGTAAAATGGGCAGCTTTGTCGCCTTTCAGGCAGCAGTTCAGTTATGGAAAGATAAAAATGAATATGCTGTTTTAGAGGAGCTTTATAAAGAATGTAAAGAAGAAATTCAAAAGCCGTTGCACGAAGTTCGCAATTTGGTAAAGCAAGTATATGCACCATTTTCAGCAGAAGAAATTTCTGCTAAAATTGCCGATATCGTAAAGCCAAATCACATTTTTTCGGATGTGCAGGTCATCTATCAAACCATAGAAAATTTGCATATTGCTTGTCC
>DAOORG010000006.1:4859-20771 GCA_035389165.1 Chitinophagales bacterium | reverse complement strand
ATGCAAGAGAAATTGATGTAATTATAAGTAACAATAAATAGGTATTTTAAAATGAGAATAGTTTGTTCCACTAAAAAATAATCATCATTTTATTGCTTTTGCAACTCTTTCTATCTATTTTTACTCTTACATAAAAGTCCCTTTATGAAAAAAATTACTCTTTTTATACTGGTTATAATTGTATGCAATATAGCTGTTTCAGCAGCTCAGTTATTTAATGACAATGGAGTCAAATTAAACCATACCGTTATAAAAGAAAAAGCTGTGTTTGTCCACGCAATGAATAAAAATGTCATTATTTGGAAAAGTACTTTTGAATTGACTAATGACAGTAAAAAAGCAATTGCAATCAGAATTCCTTGTTATCTAACTTATGCATATGCTTACTTAAATCCGGCAGAAATTTCCATGGTGCAAAAATATGTTCCTGAGTTTAAATTGAGCGATGCTTATAAAAATTACGTAGCCGAAAAGCCCAGAATGGTCAACGCAAAACATAGAATTATCAGCGAAAAATATTTTGCCACCATAGATAATGTTGACCTTCGTTCCGCTACTATGAATTGGGATTTTAAATTTAATTTCTGGTATTAATACTGCTCTTTTTCGTTCGGAAAATCTTTACTTTTTATATCTGAAATATATTGTTGTGTGGCCTTTTTGATATCATCGTATAAATGTAAATACTGACGTAAAAAACGAGGTTTAAATTCATGTGTAATTCCCAACATATCATGCGTCACTAATACTTGTCCGTCTACGTGCGGACCGGCACCAATTCCTATTACAGGAATGGAAATACTTTCAGATACTTTTTTTGCTAAAGCTGCAGGTATTTTTTCCAGCACCAGCGCAAAACAACCAATGCTTTCAAGGTATTTGGCATCTTCCATTAAGCGTTCCGCTTCTTCTTCTTCTTTTGCACGAACCGTGTAAGTGCCAAATTTATAAATAGATTGTGGTGTTAAACCTAAATGGCCCATCACCGGAATTCCTGCAGTCAATATACGTATGATAGATTCGCCTACTTCTTTGCCGCCTTCCAATTTTACACCATGTCCGCCGGTTTCTTTCATAATTCTGATGGAAGCATTTAAGGCTTCACGCGAATTTCCCTGATAAGAACCAAATGGCAAATCCACCACCACAAAGCAACGTTTGACCGCACGCACCACACTTTGTGCATGGTAAATCATCTGATCTAGTGTAATAGGCAAAGTGGTTTCGTGGCCTGCCATCACATTAGAAGCAGAATCGCCAACCAGCAATATATCAATACCAGCGTCATCCAGTATTTTTGCCATTGAAAAATCATAAGCTGTCAGCATAGAGATTTTTTCTCCACGCTCTTTCATTTCGCGCAGCTTTTGTGTCGTTACGCGTTTTATTTCCGGTTGTATTGATGACATATCGTTGGTATTATTTAATGAAGAAATATATTGGGCTAAATTTAGATGTTTTATTCAGTATTTGCAATGAAAGCACTAAATATGACCATTATCATGGATTACTTAATAATGATTTAGCAATCCGTTTTGTACCTTTGAATGTTTAAATTTCAATAAAATGAACTTTCTGAATAATAATATGTCGGTACACGATTTGGTGGAATTTGGCAAATCACATCACGATGAATATGTGAATGCTAAACCTTTTCCAAGCGGATATTTCGATGATTTATTTAATCCTGAAATACTTCGTACCATTATTAGTGAGTTTCCGGAAATTGGAAAAGCAAAGGAAGACATCAAATACGAAAACCCAAATGAGCTGAAACTGGCCACAAAAGGAGAATACAGATTCGGACCGGTTACAAAAGAATTTGTTCATTTTTTAAATTCACAGCCTTTTCTGGAATTTTTACAAAACCTGACAGGTATCAAAGAAACACTGATTCCTGATCCTTATTTTGAAGGTGGCGGATTTCATGAAATAAAACCGGGTGGTTATCTTAAAATGCATGTGGATTTTCACAAAAACAAACTCACTAAACTGGACAGACGTTTGAATATATTAGTGTATTTAAATGAAGACTGGAAAGAAGAATACGGCGGACATTTCGAGTTGTGGGAAAAAGATATGAGTAAATGTGTAACCAGAATTCTGCCAACATTCAATCGCTTAGCCATGTTTTCTACTACTGATTTTTCCTGGCATGGCTTGCCGGATCCGTTAACTTGTCCGCCCGACAGAAGCCGACGCTCTATTGCTTTGTATTATTACACCAACGGTCGACCGGAAGGCGAAGTAAATGTAGGTGATAAAGCTAGAATCACTACTACCTTTGCTACCAGAGACGGGCAAGATTCCGGAAAAATGAAAATATTCAATTCAATGGTTAATTTAGCCAATGATTTATTGCCACCGATTGTAGTTAAAACCATCAAAAAATTCAGAAATACATAATTATATAAATGAAAAAAGTCATCAATTTTTTAATATTCGCGTTTGCACGTGTTCAGCATATTTTCTATTTGTTTATCGCCAGATTACTGAATAAAGAATATCAGATGGTTACACCGGGTGCATCGTATGCACCTTGGGTCTTGGATAAAGAGTTTTTAGCTATTTATACTAAAGTAAAAAAGAATTCATTACTGAATTTTTATCAGGCCTGGGAATTATGGAAGTTGGCGGAAAATGCTGCTTCAAAAGAAGGAAATATTTTGGAAGTAGGCGTGTGGCGCGGCTCCAGCTCTATAATGATGGGCTCAAAGCTGAAACAAATGGGTAGCAATAAAACCATATTTTCGTGCGATACCTTTGAAGGTGTGGTGAAAGCCGGTACCTCAGAAGATAATCATTATAAAGGTGGTGAACACAGCGATACTTCGTTACAGTTCGTAAAAAATCATGTAGAAAAAGAATTTGGTTTAAATAACGTTCAGTTATTACAAGGTATTTTTCCGGATGATACCGGTCATATAGTGCAAAATGAAAAATTCTGTTTAGTACATATTGACGTAGATGCTTATGTATCTGCCAAAGATATCATGGACTGGGTTTGGGAACGTATGTCGGTTGGCGGTGTAATTGTGTTTAATGATTATGGATTTCCATTAACCAAAGGAATTACATTGCTCGTAAATGAATATTTACAAAGACCGGATGCCGTTAGAATACACAATCTAAATGGTCACGGAATTATTATAAAAATTAAATAAACGGAAGATTGGAAAATATTATAAAGTGCCCTTGTTGTTTAAGTGTGAATGTATTAGCGAATGGCCAGTTGACCGATTATTATGTCAGCAACGAATCCTTTCAGTTGTCCAGGTGCCAGGATTGCGGTTTTGTATATACAAACCCGCGACCGGATACCAATGAAATAGGAAAATATTATCAGTCGGCTGATTACATGTCGCATAATACATCCAGCACTTCATTGTTTCATAAATTGTACAGATTGGTAAGAAATTACATGTACAAGAAAAAGCTAAGTCGTATTTCCGCTCATTTGAACAGAAATATACAGGCATCTACCATTTTAGATTATGGTGCTGCGTCCGGTGATTTTTTATCGTATTGTATTTCAAGAGGTGTTACTCAGGTATCAGGTGTTGAACCAGACGCCACATGCAGAAAAATAGCATTGGAACAACACGGTGTTTTCTTAAAATCAGAAAAGGAATTACCGGATTTTAAAGATGCAGCTTTTGATGTAATCACTTTATGGCATGTATTGGAACATGTTCATAATTTAGACGAAACCATCCGGAATTTTTACGACAAACTAAACGAAAAAGGAGTTTTAGTGATAAGTGTTCCGAATATTGATGCTCTGGATTGCAAAATTTATAAAGAATATTGGTCAGCGTATGATGTGCCTAGGCATTTATACCATTTTAATACAAAAACGATAAGCACACTGATGGATAGGCATGGATTTAAACTGGATAAAACGTATCCGTTAATGTTCGATTCCTATTATATCTCATTACATAGCGAATGGTATATGAAAACCGGAAAACTAAGCGCCATCTTACGAGCACTTAAAAACGGATTTTTAAGTAATTTTTCTGCTCGAAAAACAAATAATTACTCCAGTCTGATTTATATTTTCACTAAAAATTAAAAAAAAAGTCCTGAATTTCTTCAGGACTTGTTGACCGACAAGGATTCGAACCTCAACTAAAAGCACCAAAAACTTCTGTGCTACCGTTACACCATCGGTCAGTTTCGGAGTGCAAATTTATAGCTTTTTTTTACAAAAAAGAAAATTTTTCATGGTTGATGCATTAAAAAAACTTTATTTAAGTTATTTTCAGTAGCAATTAAACAATTTTATTTTTTTTGTGTTCTTAATTTTTATGTCAAAATCCATCAAAGCTATAGTTTTAATTATTGCCGTTATTTCCATAATTGGCATTAGCTATCTGGCTTATCTGTATTTTGAACCGACAAAAGACATTGCTACACAAAAAACAGACCTTCACTTAACGGAAGAAATCTTAATTAACGATTTTATAAAATCTGATAAAATTGCAGATAGTTTGTATAAAAATAAAATTGTGGAACTAACAGGTAAGGTGAAAAAAATTGAAGCACAAGATACTATCAGTACACTGGTTTTTGATAACGGCGGCAATTTTATAATCATTGCAAATTGTTTATCTTCAATTAAAACAGAACTTAAACAATTAAAAGTAGGAAGCAACATAACAGTAAAAGGTATCTACAGCGGATATATCATTAATGATGATACCTTTATGATACCTGCAGAAATTAAGATAGACAAATGCACATTGGTAAAGTAATACATAGCATAAAACAAGGTGTTTTAATAACTGCATGTTTGCTGGCAGTTTTTTCCTGCACACACGAGCCAGATAAAGTAGATGTGGTAGTTCCAGAGCCGGAACCATTGCCGGCCTGCGAACCTAATAAGGTATACTTTGTAAATGACGTAATGCCATACATTAATTCAACTTGCGCTGTTCCTGGTTGCCATGATAATAAAGGTCCTGCAGCTTATATCGATTTATCCAGCTACGATGCCATCATGAATTCAAAAGTCAGAGGTGTCAGCATCATAAAACCAGGTGATCCTTTGAACAGTAAAATATGCCGTGTGTTCTTTTTGCTGGATTTAGTGCCGATGCCGCCACCTTTTAATTACGGAATGCCAACTCAAGGTAGAGATAACTTGATAAAATGGGTACAAGACAGTGCTCGCAATACAGCCTGTGAAGGTCGTTGCGATACAGTGAATTACACTTTCCGTAGAAACATTGCACCATTAATCAACAAATATTGCACAGGATGTCACTATGGAAATTATAATTCAGGAAATGTTTTGCTGACCAATTACAGAGAAATAAAAGCTATGGTCGACAGTAATAAATTGTACCAATCAATAACAGCTACGGAAGGTGTGCAGAAGATGCCTACCGGTGTGGTTTCCATGCAGCCTTGTGAAATCATTCAAATACGAAAATGGATTGAAAATGGCGCACTCAACGATTAAGTATGATAAAAAGATTGTTTTACATAGGTTCTTGTTTTTTGGTAATGGGTTTTTCGCTCATCACAACATCTTGTTATTTTGACAAGGAAGAAAGGTTATATCCAGATTTGCCATGTGATACTACTTCTGTTATGAGTTATTCCGAAGATGTGGTGCCGATTTTATCTGTTAATTGTTACAATTGTCATAGCTTGGTTAATGCACCTATTTACGGAGAAGGGCTTGTTTTGGAAGGGTATTCAAATCTAAGACTTTATAATCTGGAAAACCCGGATGTATTAATAAATTCTGTAAAACAAAACGGTCAGGCGCTGGCAATGCCTAGAGATGCAGCCAAATTAGATAAATGTTCTATTAGTAACATTGAAGTTTGGATTAAACAAGGCCAAAAAAATAATTAAACAAACCAAAATTATGTCAAAACAGACTATTCTTACTTTTACCATAATTTGCTTACTGCAAAGTGTGTTTGCTCAAGGTGAAAAATATTTTACCAGAAATGCAGCAGTCACTTTCACATCAGTTGCTCCTGTCGAAAAGATAATATCTTCCAATAAAGTGGCCAATTGTATCTTAAATACTCAAACCGGTGATTTGGCATTAAAAGTGGTTGTAAAAAGCTTTGAGTTTGAAAAACAGGCAATGGCAGACCATTTCAACAACGATTATCTGAATTCAGATAAATTTCCAAACGCTACTTTTGATGGCAAAATAACGACACCTATAAACTATGCAAAGAATGGTAAATATGAAGTCGTTGTAGAAGGTAAACTCACCATTCATGGAATCACAAAACCTGTGAAACAATCCGGAATCATTGAAGTAAATGCTTCTAAAATAACAGCTAAATCAAAATTTACCATCAAATTATCAGATTATGGAATCATCGTACCGAATGATTATTTGAAAAAAATCAGCAACACGGTAGATATTGAAGTTAATGCATCAATGACACCTTACGTTCGATAAAGACAACCTATGCAAAGAATCATTGTACTTCTTTTATTCTTCAATTTGTTTGATGCACATGCACAACAATACGATACCATTTATAAAGTTCGGTATGATACACTTTTTGTACTGCGCAATGATTCTGGCAACATAGAAAAAGAGACAGATGCAACTGCATCATCATTATTGGACGAGCTGGATGCCATTCAATCTGAAGAAACACCGCCACCAAATCCGAAAAAGACATTCATATACAATACATTCGGCGGAACACATTTGATAAACGGACAAACCATAGAAACCATCAATAAAAAAACGATGGCTATGATAATTTCACATCGTTTTGGAAGAGTAAATGGTGGCTGGCGAGAATTTTTCGGATTAGACCAGGCTTCCATCCGATTGGGTTTCGAGTACGGAATCTTAGATAACCTGACAGTTGGACTCGGAAGAAGCAATTACAACAAAACATTTGATGGTTACGTAAAGTATCGTTTTCTGGAGCAAAAGCAAAAAGGAATGCCTTTGTCGATGTGTTTTTTTACCAACATGGCCATCAGTACCGCAAAATATTCAAATCCTAACAGGAAAAATTACTTCAGTTCAAGATTGTCTTACACATTTCAGTTAATGATTGCACGTAAATTCAACGATTGGTTTTCGTTGCAACTGATGCCTACGGTAGCCCATAAAAATCTGGTCACCACGCTGCAGGAAAAAAATACCATGTTTGTGTTAGGAACCGGATTGCGTGTAAAGTTGTCTAAAAGGATGCACTTCATGGCAGAATACTACGCAAGAATTGGAAACAAAAGCAGTAGAGCAGGCTATCAGGATGCCTTTGCATTAGGTTTGGATATTGTGACAGGCGGGCATGTTTTCCAATTCCAGATCACTAATGCTCAGGCAATGTACGAAACAGGATTTCTTAGAGAAACCACCGGGAAATTCTGGAAAGGTGATATTCACGTAGGCTTCAATATTTCCAGAACCTGGGGCGTCGGTAAACAAGCGAAACAAGAACGCAAAGAGAAGAAAGCCAAAAAGAAAGCAGCCAAGCTTACAGCAGGAACTTCTTACCATTAACAAGCTGTTTTGCCTTAATTTCATTACTTTATTAACATTCACATTTATTCACATCTCATAAAAGGTTAAAAACGGCTTATTTTTTTTATTTTTGTTCAAAATTCAGATTAATGAACAAACAATACAAACAGATAAATGCTGTAGTAGGCTTTATTGTTTTTGCAATTTCACTTTGGCAGTACACATCTACGTTAGAATCAGCAGGTAGTTTATGGGATTGCGGAGAATTCGTATCCTGTGTATTCAAACTTCAGGTAGCGCATCCGCCGGGAGCTCCATTTTTTATGATTTTAGGCAGGATTTTTACTTTATTTAATCCGGGAAATCCGGCTGTAATGGTCAACTTCATGTCCGGATTAATGACAGCCGGAAGTGTATTGTTCTTATACTTTACCATTGCTATGATAGCAAAAAGACTTTTGGTAAAAGCAGATGAAGAGCTAACAATGGATAATATTGTTGCAATTGTAGGTGCAGGTGCAGTGGGTGCCTTAGCTTGTTCTTTCTCCGATACAATTTGGTTCTCAGCTGTAGAAGGTGAGGTGTATGCAACTTCCTTGTTTTTTATTGCCATTGTTTTATGGGCAGTAATGAAATGGAACGAAGAAGCAGACAAGCCACATGGCAACAGATGGCTGGTGTTTGCAGCTTATATGATTGGTGTTTCATTAGGCGTTCACTTACTTTCTTTATTAGTGATTCCGGTAGCTGTATTAATCTATTATTTCAGAAAATTCAAACCAACAACATTAGGTTTCATTGTTGCATTTTTCATAGGATTCGTATTGCTTGGAGTTGTTCAAATTGGAGTTGTTCAAAGTGCTTTAAAAATTGCAGGAAACATCGAATATTTCTTTGTTAATGGATTAGGTATGCCATTTAATATTGGTTTCGCTTTTGCTTGGGTGCTGTTATTTGCAATATTGATTTTCCTTATTTATTATTCACACAAAATCAAACATGCCGATTTGCAATTGTTTGCAGTTTGTTTTTTAGTGATTTTTATAGGATTTTCTTCTTATACAATGGTGCCTATCCGTTCGGCTGCAAATCCACCGATAAACATGAACGCACCGAAAGATGCTTTTAGTTTATTGTCTTACTTAAACCGTGAGCAATATGGTTCTCGTGCATTGGTAAAAGGACCCTTGTTTGATGCTCAACCAACCGGTTACGAAACCACCGGAAAAGATTATTATCCGGATGCTAAAACAAAAAAATATGAAGTAAAAGGCGAAAAGATAGAATACACTTATAATGCAGAAGATGAAATGTTGTTTCCACGTATGGGACCAACCAATGACGGTGCCAGCGCAGAAGCCATGTATCAGTATTGGACAGGCTTACAGGGGAAACCAACCTTTGCCGATAACCTTAAATATTTCTTCCATTATCAGTTACGGTATATGTACTGGAGATATTTCCTTTGGAATTTTGCAGGAAGACAGGATGACCTGCAGGGAACACCTGGTAATGAACGCATGAACGGCGACTGGCTAAGTGGTATTTCTGTTGTAGATAATGTTCATCTTGGCAGTCAGGAAGGCTTGCCTTATCAGATTTTAAGAGAAAAAGCACGTAACAAATTCTATTTATTGCCACTAATTCTAGGAATAATAGGATTAGTATACATGTATAACAAAAACAAACAATACACTTTGATTTTCGGATTGCTGTTTTTTGTAACAGGTATCGCACTTATTATTTATATGAATCAGCCGCCAAGAGAACCTCGTGAAAGAGATTATGGTTCCGTAGGTTCTTTCTTTGCCTTCTGTATCTGGATCGGTATTGCTGTTGTAGCAATCTATGACTTCCTGAGAAGCAAGAAACTGCCTGGCTTGCCTGTGGCCATTGCAACAACAGTAATATGTTTGTTTGTGCCTTACATGATGGGAAAAGCAGGCTGGGACGATCATAACAGAAACGGTCGATTTATGGCTCGAGATTTTGCTACCAATTATCTGGAAAGCTGTCCTCAAAATGCCATTTTATTTACACAAGGTGATAACGATACTTATCCGCTTTGGTATGCGCAGGAAGTGGAAGGCATCAGAACAGATGTACGTATCGTAAATTTAAGTTTATTAGGCGTGGATTGGTATATCAATTTCCTGCATCACGCAGCTAATAAATCCGGTCCGGTTCCTTTTTATAAAGATTTCACCGCAGAAAAATATCGTGGCAATAACAGAGATATGATTCAATTCAATGATCAATCTGGTTTTGCCGATCCTAATCAATATTATGATATTCAGAATATCATGACATTTGTGTTGAGTGATGACGCACAGTTTAAAGCACAAACCAGCAGAGGCGATGCCGTGAATTATTTACCAACTACTAAACTGAAATTGAAGGTAGACAAAGCAGCCATCGAAAAATACAATGTGGTGCCTGATCAGTTTAAAGATAAAATGGTCGATGAAATAGTTTGGGATTTAGGAAAATCCAGAATTATTAAATACGATTTGGCATTGCTGGCCATGGTAGCTGCTGCAGATTGGAGCAGACCAATATGTTTCTCCAATACAGTAGATGGAGAATACTATAATGGATTGGATAAGTTTTTAATACAGGAAGGTCATGTGTTGCGTTTGGTACCTTGTCGCTTTGAAGAAAACCAAAGAGGCTATTACACGATGAATACACAAAAAAGTTTCGACATTGTAACTAAGAAATTCAAATACGGTGGTTTAGGTGAACGCGAAATGTTTGTGGACGAGAATTCAGGACGTATAATGAATACATTGAAAAGTGTACACTTTAGCGTTGCTGACGATTTAATCAGAAATAACAGAAAAGAAGATGCTGTGAAAATTTTAGAGCAGGCAAGAAAAGAGTTTCAGTATGTGAATGCACCGTATTACACACCAAACAACAAATACTTCAATATCTTAAGTGTTCAATGGATTGATTTATATTACCGAGCAGATGCAGGTCAAAAATCAAAACCAATCAAAGATTTATTGATTAAGGATTTGAAAGACTGTTTGAGATTCTACAATTTACCTAATGATTTTGCGGCACTTTATTCAAACGAGAAAAAATCGGCTGAAGAACTGGTAAAACGAATGGATATGCTGGCAATGATGTATAAAGATGCAGAATTTAAGAAAGAATTATACGAAGCATTTGGTAAAAACAAAGATTTTCCACCTATAGTACAAACTGCAACCTTAGATCCGGCACAACAAGTTCCTATGCAGGTGTTTAGGTAGTAGTAAATGTTAAAATATTTTTGTTATATTTGTTTTAACTAAAAAATGAAAGTATGGGTATGTTAAAAGAATTTAAGGAGTTTGCCATGAAAGGCAATTTGATTGACTTGGCAGTAGGTTTTGTGATGGGTGCCGCATTTACTAAAGTCACCGGCGCATTTATTAATGGTGTTGTAATGCCATTTGTAGGTTTATTGCAAGGTAAAGACTTAACACAATGGAAATTTGTACTTAAAGCGGCTTCAACCGATGCTTCAGGAAAAGAAGTAACAGAAGTAGCTGTAAAATATGGTGACTTTATTTCAGTTACTATAGAATTTATCATCGTGGCATTCGTAATGTTTTTAGTGGTAAAAGCTATTAATAAAATGAAAAAAGAAGAAGCTGCAGCAGCTCCGCCAGAGCCACCTGTACAAGAAGTATTATTAACAGAAATCAGAGATTTACTAAAAAAATAGTTGACAAACCCCAATTGGTCTAGAACTATCTTGGGCTGCTCCGCAAGGAGCAGCTTTTTTATTTTAATTAAAAATGATTTCTAAAGTCTGTAACTTTACATTCAATAATTCATCCATTCTACAATTCTCAAATTAATAAAAGTGAAACAACAACTTATCGCAGGCAGAAATCCGGTTTTGGAATTACTTCAATCAGACAAAGAAGTAGAAAAAGTGTTATTGTCCAAAAATGCCAGCGGTGATGCCGTGAAGCAAATTATCCAATTGTGCCGCGACAAAGAAGTTTATTATCAGTTTGTACCGGAAGTGAAAATTAATTCCTTGTCCAGAGCCAATCACCAGGGCGTGCTGGCATTTACGTCGTTAATAGAATATCAGGATGTACAGAAAATTATAGATTTTGTCTTTGCAAAAGGAGAGGATCCTTTATTGCTGATTTTAGAAAATGTAACCGATGTCAGGAATCTGGGTGCACTGGCAAGAACGGCGCTTGGCTTAGGTGTTCATGCGATTATTTTCCCTAAAAAAGAAAGTGCGGCTGTCAATGATGTAGCCGTAAAAATTTCTGCAGGTGCATTATTGAAAATTCCGGTTTGCCGCGTAGATAATATCATTGCCACTATAAAAGACATAAAAAACAATGGCATCAAGTTGATTGGTTTAGACGGAACAGCAGAAAAGTTTATACACGAATCCAATACAAAAATGCCTTTGGCAATTGTTGCCGGCTCTGAAGATGAAGGCATTTCCAATCCAGTGATACGCTTGTTAGACGAGTTGGTAAAATTACCGATGAATGCCGATTTAGAATCCTATAATGTATCTGTCGCTACGGCAATGGCATTGTACGAAGTAAAGAGACAGAAATAATGTTATCATAAATTCAGGATACTAATTTTATATTTTTCTAACAACTTATAACTAACAACTTATAACTTATAACTTATTCCTATTTTATCTTACTAATCTTCACCATATTCGTTCGGCCGCGTCCGGTTATTGGCATACTGGCAGTGCTTACTATAATATCGCCGGAATGCACTTCGCGTTCTCGTTTTAAAATTTCTATAATATCGTCTATAGATTCATCTGTACTGACAAATTTATTATAGAAAAACACATCAACACCCCAAATCAGCCCTAACTGATTCAATAAATTTTTATTACTGGTAAAAATATGTATAGCAGCTTTTGGCCGGTTGCTGGCCAGCATAAATGCAGTATAACCGGAATACGTCATTCCGTTGATGGCTTTTGCATCTACATCTGCGGCAATTTTACAGGCATTAAAACAAATGGCATCCGATAAAAATGTTTTAGACGATTTATTCGGCAACTGATGTTTGTGATAAATTTCATCTTCCTGTTCAGTTCTTCTGATAATCTTGTCAATTGTCTGCACCACACGTGCCGGATTTTTCCCTACAGATGTCTCACCGCTCAGCATAATCGCATCTGCACCATCCAACACGCCATTGGCAACATCCGTAATTTCAGCACGCGTCGGTCTCGACATATCTATCATGGATTCCATCACCTGTGTGGCAATAATTACAGGCTTTGCGTTGGCAATACATTTTAAAATGATATTCTTTTGTATTAACGGCATTTCTTCCATGGCTACTTCCACACCTAAGTCACCGCGCGCCACCATCACTGCATCTGTTGCTTTGATGATACTGTCGATATTGGCAACCGCTTCCGGTTTCTCAATCTTTGCTATGATTTTTAATGAGGAATCATGCTGGTGAATTATATCGCGCAATTCATTAATTTCTCTGGCCGTGCGCACAAACGACAATGCTATCCAGTTGACAGGTTGAGTTAATATAAACGCTAAATCTGCTCTGTCTTTTTCGGTTAAACTGGGTAAAGATATTTTGGTGTCCGGTAAATTAAATCCTTTTTTAGACGATAATATTCCACCGGAAACCACTGTACATCTGATGGATTTTTCATCCAAAATTTCAGATACTTGTAATTCCAGCTTTCCATCATCAATCAAAATAGTTTCACCAACTTTTAAATCTTTAGAAAGAAATTCATATGTCACAGAAATAAGTTCTTTCGTTCCGATAACATCTTCGCAGGTTACTTTTATACTTTCACCTTCTTTCAGTTCAATGGCATTGTTTTGCATTAAACCTGTTCGTAGTTTAGGACCTTGCAAATCTGCCAGAATACTAACATGTGCATTGTGTACTTCATTCAATCGCACGATATGTTTGATTACTTGCTCGTGGTCGTCATGTCTGCCATGAGAAAAATTCAACCGAAAAACATTTACGCCGCTTTGGTAAAGTTCTTCCAGTTTTTCAAAGCTGTTACTTGCCGGTCCTATTGTGGCAACAATTTTAGTTTTTCTTTTTGGGTTGTTCATTAAAATGTCTTATTAATAAGTTGTGTTTGGATTTCAGAGAATTGACTTCTATCGGAATAACGGATTGAACACCATTTATGTTTGATAAAGTGCTAATAAATTCTTCTTTGTTAAAGTAATCTACCTCGCCGTTTAGTAAAAAAATAAAATCAATATTTTTTAATTCAGGAATTAGGATGTTGCCTGAATTTTTATTTTGTATTAATTCCAAAGTGTAAAAATCAACTTCATTTTTATATTTAAACGCGTTAAAATGCTTAGCAGCTTTTATTTGCGGACTATAAAATTCAATATCGTGTACACGTTTAAAGTTCCAGTTCAAATATTGATTTAGGTATAGACATATTCGGTAGTCTTCCATATTTGAATTGATTCCCCAAATGGTGAAATCAAATGCAGCATCTATAAATTGTCTTTTTGCCATCGTATTTCCACGCAATTTAAGGAAGGAATAGATGAAAAATAAGACGGTTTTTCAACAATTAAGCTGTTTCTTTTTAAAGTTATTGATTATCAGTTATTTAGATAAAAATTAAATTTAACCTTCTTTTGCACAGATTATGAAAAATTACCCTAATTTTGCACATCAATTTTTAAATACATTGACTATGTCAACTATTGCAGAGCGCGTTAAAAAGATAATCATCGAGAAACTAAGTGTAGAAGATACAGAAGTTACTCCTGAAGCTAGTTTTGAGAATGATTTGAAAGCGGATTCATTAGAAACCGTTGAACTTATAATGGAATTTGAAAAAGAATTCAACATTATAATTCCGGATGAACAAGCTGATAAAATTAAAACAGTTGGTGAAGCCATTGCTTATTTAGAAGCAAACGTATAACCTGAAACTGATTTAAAGTAAGCTGTTGGTTATCTGTTTCTCTCACTGCCGACAGGCTGAAAGTGAAGAAATTATTTGTATTTTTATACAATAAAACAATCCTATGAAGTTTAATCGTGTAGTGGTAACTGGAATTGGTGCCATTACACCTGTTGGAAATAATGTTGCAACATTCTGGAAAAACCTTATTGATGGTGTCAGCGGTGCTGATAAAATAACTCAATTTGATACCACACAATTTCGTACAAAATTCGCCTGCGAAGTAAAAAATTATCAACCGGAAAATTTCTTCGATAAAAAAGAACTTAAAAAGTTAGATGCTTTTGGTCAATATGCATTTATCGCTGCAGACGAGGCAATTCAGGATGCCGAACTTTTAAGTTATTCCGAACTGAATAAAAAAAGAGTCGGTGTATTGTTTACATCCGGATTTGGTGGTGTTCAAACGTTTCAGGAAGAATTGTTTCAGTATTTTCAAAATGGGAGAAATCCAAGATATTTCAGTCCGTTTTTTGTGCCGCGCACTTTACTCGATATAGTTGGCGGCGGAATTTCCATTAAGTATGGTTTTAAAGGAATGAACTTTTCTGTAGTAGCAGCCTGTGCCAGTTCTACCATTGCATTGATTGATGCAATGAATTATATACGTCTTGGAAAAGCGGATGTGCTGATTGTAGGTGGCTCTGAAGCATCTATTACAGAAGTCGGAATTGGTGCGTTTGGTGCGATGAAAGCACTTTCGGAAAGAAACGACAATCCGAAAACAGCATCACGTCCGTTTGATTTACACCGCGATGGTTTTGTAATGGGCGAAGGCAGCAGTTGTATGATACTGGAAAGTCTGGAACATGCACAAAAAAGAAATGCGCATATTTATGCTGAATTAGCCGGTGGAGGAATGACAGCAGATGCCTATCATATTACAGCACCGCATCCGGAAGGAGAGAGCGTGGTGGAAGTAATGAATGAAGCTTTGGAAGATGCATCTCTGGCACCGGAAGCAATTGATTATATCAATGTACATGGAACTTCAACACCTTTAGGTGATGTGGCAGAAATTAAAGCCATACAACAACTTTTTGGCGAGCATGCCTATCACTTGAATATCAGTGCAACAAAGTCTATGACCGGACATTTGATGGGTGCTGCAGGCATCATAGAAGCGGTGGCTTCCGTGCTGGCAATTCGAGATAATATTGTACCGCCAACAATTAATCACAGCACTTACGATCCTGCTTTTGACGAACAACTTAATTTTACACTTAACAAAGCTCAGGACAGAATGGTGAATGCCGTCTTATCAAATAATTTTGGATTTGGCGGTCATAATGCATCTGTAATTTTTAAACGTTTTATTGATTAAAAACTAACTTCTACGTATGATTTCTTTTTTCAGAAAATTATTTTTTCGTGCCAAACAAAAAGAAAAGCAGTTTTTATTTACAGATATCTATGAACATGTCAATATCTATCCTGTAGAGACGGAAGACCATTATATTCGGGCATT